>JAHYJK010000254.1 GCA_019429225.1 Anaerolineaceae bacterium | reverse complement strand
GGGTTTGATGTGCCCTCCCTTCACACCATGTACCTCGACAAGCCGATGAAGGGTCACACCCTGATGCAGGCCATTGCCAGGGTAAACCGGGTTTACAAGGATAAGCCCGGGGGATTAATTGTTGATTACCTGGGGATTGCTTCAGACCTTAAGCGAGCGCTGTCTTTTTATTCAGATGGTGGTGGCAAAGGTGACCCAGCCCTGCTGCAAGAACAGGCTGTCGCCCTCATGGGTGAAAAGCTCGAAGTGGTTTCACAACTCTTCCATGGTTTCAACTATCGCGAATATTTCACTGCCGATACTTCACGGAAATTATCGATCATCTTAGAAGCAGAAGATTTTATCCTGGGCTTAGAAAATGGGAAGAAACGCTTTATCGATGAGGTTACCGCTCTATCCAAAGCCTTTGCCATTGCTATTCCTCATGCCCAAGCCATGGCCATCAGAGATGAGGTTGCATTCTTCCAGGCCGTCAAAGCCAGATTGGTAAAGTTTGATATAACCGGCACAGGCAGAACGGATGAAGAGATCGAAACAGCCATCCGCCAGGTGATTGATCAAGCGTTAGTTTCCAATCAGGTGATTGATATCTTTGATGCGGCGGGGATCAAAAAACCTGATATTTCAATCCTGTCTGAGGAATTTCTGTTAGAAATTCAGGGGATGGAACATAAAAACCTTGCCCTGGAAACCTTAAAAAAACTGTTAAACGATGAGATCAGAGCCAGAGCTAGGAAGAATCTTGTTCAAAGCAAGACCTTGATGGAATTGCTGGAAAACTCAATCAAACGCTATAACAATAAGATCATCTCCGCAGCAGAGGTCATTGACGAATTAATAAAATTGAGCAGAGAAATTCAAGAGATGGATAAGGAGCCCAAAGAAATGGGCTTATCGGATTTTGAATATGCTTTTTATACAGCGGTTGCCAATAACGAGAGTGCCAGAGAATTAATGCAAGTCGATAAGCTCAGGGAACTAGCGATCGTTTTATATGAACGTGTGAGAGCGAATGCCTCCATCGATTGGACCATCAAAGAGAGTGCCAGGGCAAAATTGAGGGTGATCGTCAAGCGAACGCTGAGAAAGTATGGCTATCCGCCAGATATGGAAAAACTCGCCACAGAAACCGTTTTGAAGCAGGCAGAATTAATTGCTGATGAATTAACGAGGATATAGGAATAGGGTTTTTCGATGGATGTAAATTTTTACATTGCTTTATATGGCGCATTGTTGTCAACGGGATTATTCATTCACAAAATCCTAAAAGACCGCAAGAAACTCTCAATTATCCTTGAACACATAGCTTGGGTAGAGAAATTCCAAATCATAATTACTAATTCCGGCAATCGGCCAATTACACTAACTGGTATATCTATGAAAGTAATAATGTGTGAAGATGAAAATTCTAATTGGCAAACTATTCCACAGATGGATTTATTTGATCAATCTCAAAAAACTTATCCATTTCCAGTGATAATTAATGCCAGAGAAGCAATATCACTTCCTTTAGAATCAACAATCTCTGGATACCATCTAAAAAGCACAAAAACAGTTTGTCTGTCAATATATGATTCAGAAGGTAAGGAATACTCAGAATTTAAAACAAGGACTTATGATGCAAAATGGGGTTTTTACACATAATTTATACCAGAATCTTTATGAAAATCTTTATAAGAACCTTGATAAGAATTTTTTCCAAGGATTATGCAACATCTTTTCTGTAAAATAGATCACAGATCCTCACTTAACTTTGTCAATCAGGATCCATTTGTAAATACAATCTTCCAAATTCCCATTCTTCTCCAATCTCCATCAGAATTGCCGTAACCAGTCTGATGCATGAGCTCTCATTCGGAAAAACACGCACAACTCTGGTTCGACGTTTGATTTCCTGGCTGACTCTCTCCAAACAATTGGAGGTTCGAATTCTCTTCCAGTGAGAAGCTGGGAAAGCGAAGAAAGAGAAACCTTCAGGCAAATTGACCTCCATCCAATCGGCCAATCTTGGTGCGACCTTAGCATATTTTTTCACGGTTTCAGCCAGATACTCCTCAGCTTTCTCTCTGCTTGGTGCGCTGAAAATCATCCGGATGTCCTCAGCAACTTGCTTCTGCATGGACTTGCGAGGCACATAGCTTTGTGCATTTTGCTGCAAATGAAACAAGCATCGCTGCCAAAGGACCCCGGTAAAAAAGACCTTACGTGCAGCTTTTAACCCAGCATGATCATCACTTACAATGAGTTGCACGCCGGATAAGCCACGTGCGATCAGGCTTTCTAAAAAGGTTCGCCAGTGTTCTTCTGCTTCGTTTAGGGACAAAGAAACGCCCAAAATGGTGCGTTTTCCGTCACTTTTGATGCCGCTGGCCATCAAAATGGCCGCATCTCGCACATGACCAGCTTGTCGCACCTTCTCATAACGTGCATCTAGAAACAAATACGGTGTCTCTCCTAGTGGACGGCTGCGCCAGGACTCGAGCTCCTCATCAAGCATCTTGGCTGCCCGGCTGACTTGCATAGAACTAACAGATGAACCGCACAAACGCTCCGTTATCGCTGCCACATCTCTGGTGCTTACGCCCTGCACATACATTTCCGCTAGGGCTAACATCAAAGCCCGTTCGCTACGAATCCCCTTTTCCAGGGCACTGGGATAAAAGTTCCCTTCTCGTACTTGCGGTATCGCAAATGTCACTTTCCCAAATTTCGTGTTGACTGTTTTGGGTTTATACCCATTGGCATATCCTCTGCGATCTTTACTTCGCTCATAGGGCTTAGCGTTCAAAAAGTTTTCTCGCTCGATCTGCATAGCCTCATTAATGAGCACCCGTATCAGATCTGGCAGCCCTTCAAATCCTTTGTCCGCCAGCTGTTCCAAATATTCATTTGATAATGTACAATTAGTGTCGTAGATCATGGTTTCACTCCTTTCATTTTGACCAGACATCTTGTGAAAGGATACCGTGATCTACTCTTTTTATCTACCCTTAGGTCGAATTTACAGAAACAATGTTACACTAACCAAAGTTCAATCCCGATTAGCAGACTTTTTCCTTTCGGAAGTTTTAGCAAATAGACAAATCATTATTGAAAAACATAGCGAACACATTATTAACCGCATTCGATACAGGATTGCTGCAAATGATATCAAAATAATATCAGAATTAGCAAGAATTCATTTTGTTGAGAAAAAAGAAGTGCGATCAACTTTTCGACAAGTTGAGATAAAGAAATACGGCTCTATCAAAGATTGGGCGGAGGGCTTTTTTGATCAAACTATCTGCAAGCTAACGCATACGCGCGAGCCGAAAAGCGCAAAGGCCATTCCAATGGATGCAAACCTAAAACGGTCAGAACCAAGCTTGGAGATATCACCTTCGCCATCCCACAGGTGGGCGAAGGCGGCTTCAATCCTTCAGCACTCGAGAAGGTGCTGAGAAGTGAACGAGCCCTAGTGATTTCGTAAGCCGAAATGTATGTGCAGGGTGTCTCGACTTGAAGGGTCAAATCGAACACCGAAGAGCTTTGTGTTGTTGAGATTTCAGCCGTACTACTGTTTATGACAAAGATGATGTACGGTTCACTTTTAAGGATGGTACGAAAATCCAGGCATAAAATAAAAAACTCCAACACTACCGATTTTTAAATCGTTGGTAAGGTGTTTTTTAATATCATGATTTGCTCAGGATATGTACCATGTTTATAGATTATTCTTCTACCTCTTCAACAATAAAATCAACATCATCCGGATTACCGAATGGTTCTCCGGCAAGATCCAATACTTCTGCACCGGCAGAATAATTTGAACCGTATACGTCGATGTATTCTTCAGCCTCTTCATAGGTGTCAAACTCTTCACCATCGGTATCCAATACTTCGCCAGAATATTTATCGATCATTTGTACAATGTACTTAACCATAGCTTTAAACCTCCAAAATATATATGCGTATAGTTTATAATAATGTGTGTTCTTATTACTTGGTATGCATAACGCGAGTTTACTTTTTCTCGCTTTCAAAACGAGTAAATTCGTAATTAATATCAAGTCTTTCGTTTCGTGCCCACATAATATCACTGTCACCATCGATAAAAGAATTGATTAGATGTTTACCAATAATTTCTTCGTCCTCGCTGTCCAATTCAATCCCACCATTTTCAATAAGATTCCCCGTCGTCCTATCATACTCAATAAATACAGTATCATCTCTGTCGTTAATTAGTTCTTCGAATTCGGATTCAGTAACTTTGTGTGTATCATCTTTTTCCCTTGGCATTTGTTGCTCCCTTCCCTATCAAAAACAATTATTTTCTAAAGCAATTTCCAGTTTATCTGTGTACTTTATCAATACTTTTATTTCTCCAAAAATATGCGTGCTAATTTTTTGGAATAATCATCGACCCATGTCTGATTCGTTTCAAGTAAAACCCCTTTCTTAATCGCTGAATTAATTTTCTCAGGAGATGCTTTCCATCCCTCTGGGAGATTACGAATATGTTTAGTAACATTAACAACCCTTCCATTAGCATTAATGCTATTGACATTATTTTCTATTATTTCTGTAACATGAGGAGAAGAAACATCATTCGCTTTGGAGCCGTTCTTAAAAAGGTTGATTACCGTTCCGAACATAAATACAATAGTAATCGCACCTTTAATTTCGGTCTCGTGCTCCTTGACCTTTTCAAAGAAGATCTTTTTTCCTTTCATTTACGACTCCTCCTTGTTTCATCTGAAATCGTGTAGGATTCTTCCTCTTGCCTATATTATACGTTAATAGAATGGAATCTTCACAATTTGCGTATTAAGAACTTATCAGTTAAATTCTTGCACAAAAAGCAAGGACTTAGGCATACAAAGTAACGGGTAGCGCGAGTTCAGGAATAATCACCATTTCGCGCAATTTCAAAGCCATACAAGCCAATTGGCGCCCAA
>JAHYJK010000253.1 GCA_019429225.1 Anaerolineaceae bacterium | reverse complement strand
GGTAGTGCAGTCTGATCAGCCTTTCACAGCGACTGTCTTCTATGAATTTAAGTTCCATAATAACAGGGTTGTCCTCGTGAAGTAAAAAGTTTGGTAACTATTCAGCACTATCCTTGCGCAGGGTCGGAACTCTTGCGGCAAGGGTGTTTGTCGCCATGGACGGCGACAACACGCGGTCATGGATGACCCAACGGGAAACAATCGCGTCCCTTGACATAGGATCCACGATCCGGTGTTGAACAGTTACAAGGTTTGTTGCTTTAGAACCATTGTTCCCTCTTTGAACACAAGGTTCATCCTTTGGTGATTGTACGCTGAGAGATTTTTTTCCACAGTTTTTTAGCCTCTGGGGTCAAACGCTCGATACCTAGATAGACCAGAAAAAATCTTAGACGATCAGTACGGCTCCAGTATGGCGCATGTCGATTCAGGGTATACAGATCTCGAAAGGTAGCATACCGCTTGTGAATTCTCACCTTGGCTTTTTCCAGGTCGATAATCCGCACCCTGATTCCGGCATCGGTGAAACAGACAAAGATGTGTTTTGGATAGAAACAATTGTGTTGTATCTTGCAGCGATGCATCTGTGCCATGACTGCCGAAATGGCCTTCATCAACTCTTTGCGAATTTCCCTGTCTGGAAATCCTTCCTTATCCCAGCGACTGACCAGACTTTCCAGAGATTCATAGCCGTCAAGAGCCTCGGTACAAAGGATTGATCGCAGATCACCGTCAATCCGGCGTACACTAAAGTATATTGGCTCAAGGGCTGGCACGGCTGATTGTTTGAACAGAAGAATGTTCTTCATCTCCCGGACAAAGGTTGACATTCCTAACGGATGAAATAATGTCCGGGTGATATGATTCTCTTGTCTCTTGAGAAACATACCCGTCTTCTTACCATCAAGCAGTGTCAGTTCACAGCGGGATACACCGCTCCATCCACCCCGACGCTGGTTTGGTGGTTCAAACCAATCGGCTTTGAACTGCCACAGTTTTTCAAAACTGTCCAGTCCATTGTGCTGTAATAACTGTCGCCAGTGCTCTGTGCAATAGTCTTTCATTTAATTCTAAAATCCGCGGGTCTTTTATTTGGTGTGCATCAGGGTAGCTGTTGGTCGAAATATCGATATAAATCTGATTCATCAGGCCAGTTATTAAGAAATCGCTGTCGATCTTTTCGGTAGCGCAACATGAAAATCCATTTCCAGCGGCTTTCCCCCATGGCGTCAAGGTCGATAATAACAGGATCATCCTGGTTCAGTAAAAAATTTGTAGCTTTGCAATCGCCGTGATAGATCCTGAGCTGAAATAGTTGTTTGAATAAATTTGCCAGGTTCGCAGATGCTGCAGTGGGTTGCTGAATTGTTGTTTTGTTGAGCGCTGCGGCACTGATGCCATCGCTCAACGCGGCGATATAGTAGCAGTTTCGACGCCAGAGTCCAACGCGTTTTTCCAGAACCGCGATGGCTTGTGGGGTTTCTATGCCACTACTGTTGAGGCGATGGGCATTACGCCACGAAATCATCGCCCTTGTTGTTCTGAGTCCGCGCTTCAGGGCATGAACGAAGCCTTTAATATTGTAACGCTTGATGACCCATGTCCCCTCGGGAGTAGCAATTTTGACTACGGTAGCGCTGTTGCCATCCTTCAGCAGAATGCCCTGCGCCATAAAGTCGTCCGGGTTTTGAAGAAAGGTATCAAGGCTGTTGCTGTGACAATCACGGCGAAAAATCGCGAGGTGTGAAAAGCTTTGTCGGCGTACAAACTCACTGCAGTTGCGAGTGCACTTGACAACATAGCGTAAACGTCTTTTGCGGCGTACATGGTTTAGGTCGTTGAACAGGTTTTCATTGAAGCGTGGATCTGATTGTGGGTGATGTTCCAAGTAGGTTGGAATAACGGCATGAATCAGCGCTTCAGCGCTCATCGGTAACTGCGCCAGGAGCAATGCCAAATTTTTACGAAAGGCCAACGCGTGAAAAAAAGGTGGATAAGAGCGGATACCATCGCCGTCAATAGCATGAAGTGTGCCATTGCTATTCAGAAAATTATTCAGATGAATGTCGGTCTGAACCAATCCCTGGCGATGAATTGAAGCTACCAGCACGATCAGTTGGCGCAAAATACCCAACCTCTGTTCATCACTTTGGCAGTTCTGCCAGTATTCCAGTGCTGTAATGGGCTTGGGCAGCTCCTGGTATATCAGTATGGGCCTGCTGTCTCTCAGGTTTCCAGCATAAAGCATTTCCGGTGTGGGTATCTGTGCTCTATGTAGTGCCGCACTGCCGTTTTTTTCACGTTGCCAATGGCGCTGAGCAGCTTTGCCGGAAAATATTTTGGCAACAACGGGTTGATCTTCCCAGGTGCCACTGAAGACCTGTCTCTTACCGGGCAGATTGCGTAGAAGCTTAATACACGTCAGCTGTGGTAGTTGTTCAGAAACGAGATCAACAACAAGGGGAAGATCCGAAGATTTCATTTCCTGGCAGCTTTTCTTTTAGCTTTTGCGGTCAAAAATCGATCAATCGCAATGATTTGTCGTTTTGCCGCCGGATTTAATTTTTTAAGGCGACGATAATATAAATAAAACCAAAGGCGTTGGGTTTGTGTTAGAACTTTTCTCGCCTCCAAATCCAGGCACCCTAGATCTTTGATTGCTCCACGATATTTTATCCATCCGTACCAATGTCGCCCCAGGGGACAATCAAAAAAGTATACTTTTGGCGTTTCTCCATGTTGAACAAGAATATTGCGCCATTTTAAATCCCAGTGGATGAATCCATCGTCATGCAGCCTTTGGGTATACTCAGCTACCTGCTGCATGATGCTTAAAAACCAGTTGCGATTCTTGAAGATTTCCGGGTCCTGTCGAGCCAGTGTTGCTAAATCGATAGAGTCTTCAACACCAGCTGTCACCAGTACTTCCAGTTTCTGACTGTTGACCACTGCTCTTCCGTAAGCAACAATGCGGGGAGTGGGAATGTCAAGGCTGGCAAAGTAAAGCAGGTTGCTCCATTCTCCCTCTGCTCGACTGCGACCGAAAAAACGTCGTACCCCTTTGCCGCCCTGATGATATTGCTTGATAAAATACCGTTGATTGTTAATGTCAGCGCGAACAACCTGGCTGATGGGATCTTTTGAGATTGTGTCACCGGTTTGTTGCAAGGTGGCTTGAATTGTTTCGAAACATGGTTTTTCTTCACAATGGCCAAGAAACGACCAGAAGTTGTTTTTTTTAAGGATAGTCATTTGTGCCGCTACTGGATGAAGTATTTCTATGAAGAGCTGATTTATGTATGATAAGGGTCGTCGGCAATGGCCATCATAATGAAATGATGGGTCCCGGTCAACGTCGATGCTTTATTAGGGCTGAGTCGTCTTTCTTGACAGACAGAAAACCGTGAGCTAAAAACTCGCAACTTTAAACCTTCAGAACTGTTTTTTAAACCTTACATTTTTCTCTTAACGATATTTTGCTGCATCCTTCTACCTGGATTTTTACTTTGGGACAAATTAAGTTTTTTCTGCGCGCTTCACTTGATGTTTTTCAGGAGCTTACCCGGCTGGTGACTGATTGGCAGCTCTCTTGCCGTTCCTGTCCATCATTTGAAATCCCATCCGATTTTTTTGGTGTCAACGTTGCTGCCGCTGAAAATCCGCAAAGTGATGGCTATATCCTTGAGCGACTGAAAGCTCTTGATATCAAGCAGGTTAGAATGGCTTTTACATATGACAGCTTTGATTCGCCATCGCAAAGATTGTTGGATCAGCTTCTGGCGAAGGGTTTTGATGTAATGCTTGTTGTCGTGCCGCCGCGGGAAAAGGCCCGCGCTATCCTTTTTGACACAACAGCACAGAATGAGTGGATAGCGTTTGTTCGAAAGGTATTGAGTCGTTATGCCGGATCGGTCAGCATTCTTGAGGTTGGCAGTACGCCCAATCGAAAAAAGTGGTCAGGTTATCGTTTGCGTAGCTATATTAAGGCCTGGCAACTTGCAACCAAACAGGTAGAGCACACTGCAATATGTTTAGCCGGACCCAATGTTCAGGACTTTGAACCCCACGCTAACCGGTTGTTGCTGAAGGCAATGCAGCGGATTTCCGTAGCACCCAATGTTCACACTAATAATCTTTTTGTTGAGCGAGTAATCGAGCCGGAAGCCTATGACCACCGCGCTTTGGGAGCCTTGGCGACCAAAGTGGTGAAGCTCAATCTGATAAAAAAAGCCAGAATATTAAAAAGTATTGGTAGTAGAGTCGGGTGCCAGCGCTTTTTTTCTACCTGTTTTTTCTGGTCTACAAAGCGTCTAAGGCGTACGTCTTTGTGGCCGCAGCAAAAGAAAGTTGACTATAAAGCTCGTTATCTAATTTTGGCTGCTTCCAGCGGAGCTCTTGATCGGATCTACTGGGGACCGTTGATTTGCAGTCGTGATGGTCTGATTTGTGATGGAAATACTGATTACCCTGAAATCGATCACTCGACCTTTTATGGCAAGATACGTGGTGAATATGCTGATTTTTCCATTACTCCAGCGTTTAAATCGCTGGCTTATGTCAGCAAGCGTTTACAGGGAAGTTTTTGTGAAGCGGCTGTGAACACAGTAGAAGGGCTTCATCATTTTTCTTTTAAGGGGGCTGATGGTAGATATTTTCATGCTTGCTGGTGTCGGGATGGACAGGCTATCAGGCTCACTGATCTTTATTCCCCTGAACAACTTGCTATGGCTGAGTTCACTGACGCCTGTGGCTTTTCTGTGACAGATCCCATGTCAATTTCCGAACAGGTATTTTTTGTCGATTTTCCGTCGGCAACCAGTCAGGTTCTCGCCGCCGTTTCTTCGCCGGCATCATACCATTATCCGGATGCTGACGTATTTTACCCCTCTTCGCCCGTTGTAGATAGTTATTTTACCCTTGATTTTGCTACGGGTGAAACAA
>JAHYJK010000252.1 GCA_019429225.1 Anaerolineaceae bacterium | reverse complement strand
AATCTTCAATAATCACTGGTATGAATTGGAATTTGTTTACATCCACCAGACCTTTATCTGATAATCTCACTTCAGGAATTACGACCAGACCTAATAAGCTTAATTGCATGTTTGGATTATTCAGTACACAGCCACATTCCTCGAAACCCCTTAAAACTGAGGATGCATTATTGGAGACAATCTTTGCATTTTGATTGGACATTAATCCAGCAATCGGTAATGCAACCTCCCCAATAATTTCACCATCTTTGATCACAACCTGACCTCCACCAATTTCTGCTAACCGCTTGACTGCCAAAGCCATTAGTTTTACATCAGTTCCAGTAACAATTAATTGGTGCGAATCATGTGCTACGGTTGTTGCAATCGCACAATTCCCTTTAAACCCAAAACCAGAAACAAATCCATTTGATACCGAACCGGATCCAGTGTGACGCTCGACTACTGCTATTTTTGCAATATCCTGAATCGGATCAAGCGTAATCAAGCCATCTTTTATGGGTAGTAACATTTTTAAATGTTTTGTCGGAGCCTGGTTTTCAATCACTCCAATTACATTGACCTGAGCACGACCCATTTTCGTTGTTTTAATTTGGAAAACTTCTGGTGAAATGGGTATCTTAAGATTGACTGATTGGATTGCCCATTTTGGATATTCAATTTGAGGGAAATCGATCAGATTATCACTTTTCTTGGCAACAATCGCACCTTTGGCAATCACGATATCTGGGTGAAAATTCTCAAGGTCAGAAACGAGAAGAATATCCGCATATCTTCCAGGAGCAATTTGACCAATTTCAGTTTCCAGACCAAAATAAGTTGCGGTGTTGATGGTCGCCATTTGGATTGCCAGCATGGGATCAACACCCTGGTCTATCGTGTGGCGTAATACCCGATCCATATGTCCATCTTCAACCAAAGTAGCTGAATGAGAATCATCTGTGCATAAAATGAAGTTTCGAGGATCCAGGCCGTGCTTGGTAATTGCTTTTACCTGCTCTTCCACATCATGCCAGGCAGAACCATATCGCATCATCACTTTCATGCCCTGTCTTGCTCTGGCAATCGCATCAATGGTTCGGGTGCCCTCATGATCATCCTGCGCACCACCGGCTACATATCCGGAAAAAGGTAATCCCAAATCCGGGGAAGCATAATGACCACCGATCACTTTGTTTGCTAATCTGGTAATTTCCATCTCGGCATGTAATTTATCATCATTTTGGATCACACCAGGAAAATTCATCATCTCCCCTAAACCTATAATCCCATCCCATTTCATCGCTTCTGCAACATCTTCCGGAGAAATGGACGCACCCGGGGTCTCAAACCCTGGTGCAGACGGGACACAGGAAGGAACCTGTACAAATACATGATTGGGTTGTTTTAATGCTTCATCCACCATCAGCCGAACACCTTTGAGTCCAAATACATTCGCTATTTCGTGGGGATCAACCATCATGGTGGTAGTGCCTCTGGGAAGGACCGCGCGCACAAATTCTGTTACAGTCAACATTCCCGATTCAATATGCATATGTCCATCAATTAAACCAGGAACAAGATATTTCGATTCTGCATCTAACACCTTTGTATTTTTGCCAACACAATGCTCGGCATTCTCACCGACATAAGCTATTCGCTGACCAGAGATAGCAACATCAATGTTGTCAATAATTTCTCCGGTTTGAACGCATACCCACCTACCATTTTCAATCACGAGGGTAGCAGGTTGTCTCCCCATAGCAACATCAACAAGTGTCTTGCTATCCTTTTGCTTGAATCTCCAATCCATATAAACCCTTTCTTTTTGATTAGTCGGATAATAATCTGGATGCAGCTATATTATGAGCAGAAATCAAAGTTGGTAAATCAATATTCACTAATTGTTGATCTTTCACAACAATTTTTCCATGCACAACATTTAGATCAACATTTCCGGGTTGGCAAAACACAATGGCAGCGACAGGATCATGCAAAGCGCCGGCATATTCCAGGCGGTTCAGATCGATCGCAATAAAATCTGCACAATTACCCACTTCAAGTGAGCCAATATCTTTGCGACCCAGGACAGCAGCTCCACCCCTCGTCGCTAATTCTAAAGACTGACGTGCGGTAAATAGCTTTTCAGATCCATCACTGGTTAAGGAAGCACCCATCAATCCTGCCCTTAATCTGGCTAATAACATGGCCTGGCGAGCTTCCGCTAACAAATGAGAACCATCATTGCTTGCCGAACCATCAACTCCCAGGCCAACTTTCACGCCTGCCATCAAATAATCCAGAATCGGAGCTGCTCCGGATCCCAGACGCATATTGGAGCTTGGGCAATGAGCAACCCCACAACCTTCGTGAGCATACACTTGAATCTCTTCCTGATTGATATGAACCGAGTGGGCAAACCAGACATCATTCCCTACCCAATTTAATGATTGCATATAACCCAAAGGTCTGTAACCAAATTTTTCGAGACAGAAGGCTTCTTCATCCTGCGTTTCTGCCAGATGCGTGTGCAATTGTACGCCATATTCTCTGGCTAATTTTGCAGATTGGATCATCAACTCACCCGTCACACTAAAAGGTGAGCAGGGAGCCAAAACGATTTGAACCATGGATCCGGGTTTGGGATTATGGTATCTTTGAATCAGTCTTTGAGAATCTTTTAAAATAAATTCTTCACTATCCACAACAGTATCCGGCGGTAAACCACCTTTACTCTCACCCAGACTCATGGAACCACGCGATGCGTGCAACCGTAATCCAACTTCAGATGCAGCATCGATTTCATCATCAAGTTTTGATCCATTTGGGAAAAGATATAGATGGTCTGATGCTGTAGTACAACCTGAAAGTGCTAATTCTGCCAGAGCGGTTTGCGTGGAAATACGAATATCATCAGGAGTCATTTTCGCCCAGATTGGATAAAGTGTCTTTAGCCAATTAAATAAATTCACATCCTGGGCTGCTGGTATTGCTCTTGTCAATGTTTGATAAAAATGATGGTGCGTGTTGATCAAACCTGGTAGAACAATATGACCGGTCAAATCCAAAACTTCATCAGCGGTTTCAGGTAAATCTGCTGTAGAACCAATCTGCTCGATGAATCCATCGCGTGCAAAAAGGCCACCATCACGAATCTCGCGGCGGTGGCCATCCATAGTCACAAGCAAAGTTGCATTCTTTATTAAGATGGTTTGATTTTCCATTTTTTTTGAATTCTTTTATCTCTTGTATTTGTTAGACAACTACACAACTATCCAGAGTTTAGCAAGAATTCAAATAAAAGTCAATTGTCAGACAACATCAATTTTTATTTTAAATCAGCAATTTCAGCAGCCCTTAATGTGTTCTTCATCAGCATGGCAATCGTCATCGGTCCAACTCCACCGGGTACAGGGGTAATCACACCAGCGACCTCTGAAACTTCATCAAAAGCGACATCACCAACCAATTTATAACCTCTTTTTGCGGTTGGATCATCAACTCGGTTAACACCAACATCTATAACAACTGCGCCTGGTTTTACCCAATCTTTCTTTACCATTTCAGCTCGTCCGACTGCGGCCACCAAAATATCGGCTTGACGGACAACACTCGGTAAATCTTTAGTTCTTGAGTGGCAAATCGTTACCGTGGCATTTGCTCTCACTAATAACAACGCAACTGGCATTCCAACGATATTTGAGCGACCAAGAACGACTGCATTCTGACCTTCAATCTTTGGAACCACCTGTTCAATCAGATACATTGTTCCAGCTGGAGTACAGGGGATGAAAAGCGGATCTCGGCCTTTTTGAGCTAATCGACCAATATTTAATGGATGAAAACCATCCACATCTTTCTCAATACTGATCATATTTAGTACGCGTTCTTCATCCAGCCCCGATGGCAGCGGAAGTTGAACAAGAATTCCATGAACAGTTGGATCATCATTCAGTTGTTTTACCAGGGCTTCAACTTCTTGTTGAGTAGCATCTGCTGATAAAACGTGGCCAAACGAATTAATTCCAGCTTCCTGACAGGCTTTGTGTTTTGAACGCACATATACCTGTGATGCAGGATTTTCCCCAACTAAAACAGTTGCCAATCCAGGTACCATTTTTCCATCAGCAACCCGTTTCTCAACTTGTTCTTTTACTTCCAGTCTTACATTTTCTGCGATTGTTTTTCCATCCAATATAGTTGCAGCCATTCGATTAACCTCCAAAAAGTTTTTTCCATCTGGTAATTATATGATCTCAACAAGTCGGGGCAGGTGGGTGTTTTTGGCGTGCAGATTCACGCCAAAAACACCCTGGCCACTCATTATTGAAATAATATTGTAAATTATACATAGGAAATGTTAAATTAAACAAACCAATCTGATGTTTTTGGTTGGATTGTTTAATTTAAAAATTTTAATATTTTATTTAATCACAACAGGGAACCGGTTTACCATCAGGATGATGTTCCCGTAGATATTTTTTCAGAAACATTCCTGTATAAGAATCGCTGATTTGGCAAATCTCTTCTGGCGTCCCGCTGGCGAGTAACAAACCACCTCGATCCCCACCTTCAGGTCCTAAATCAATGATGTGGTCAGCAGTTTTGATGATATCGAGATTATGTTCAATTATTAACACCGTATTCCCAGCATCAACCAGGCGCTGGAGAACTTCAATTAATTTGTGGACATCCGCTGCATGTAAACCAACCGATGGTTCGTCCAATACGTACAGCGTTTTCCCTGTCGATCTTCTGGAAAGTTCTTTCGCTAATTTCACCCGTTGGGCTTCACCTCCGGAAAGAGTTGGGGCTGGTTGGCCAATCCTCACATACCCAAGACCGACATCGGATAATGTTTGTAATTTATTTACAATCGATGGAAATGCTGCGAATAATTCCAACCCTCCTTCGACGGTTGTATCCAGCACATCAGCAATGCTAAACCCTTTGAATTTTACCTGCAGAGTCTCTCGATTGAAGCG
>JAHYJK010000251.1 GCA_019429225.1 Anaerolineaceae bacterium | reverse complement strand
TCGACAATGGTATAGTAGCCCTTTTACATGGGTTCGTCAAGTATTTTTTTTTGATCAAAAAGTGAGATTAAATAAGTAGTCGATCTTATATCCTATCACGCAATAGAGATTAGCAAACGTTTCCCTAAAGCGCGCGCTGCACGGTCTAATGTCTGGAGAGTAACGGCTCGATTAGTTGGATCTAATAATCGATCTAATGCCGCCCGACTTGTATTCATACGCCGGGACATCTCAGTCTTAGAAAGATTTTGTTCAATCATCAATTGCTCAATCTGAAAAGCAATGACTCGTTTTACGGCTATACTTTCTGTTTCTGCGAGAATTCCTTCTTCATCAAGGAATTTGTTCAAATTGCTGCCAATATGTTTATTACTCATTTTCACCTCTTAATTGGGCTAACCTTTGGCGAGCCACCTTTAAATCATCTTGCGGAGTTTTTTCACTTTTTTTAATGAACCCATGCAATAAAACCATCTTTGAGCCATTTACAGTGAAGAAAACTCGGGCAATCTTATCGGCCAATTTAGAACGTACTTCCCAAAGATCTGGCTCTAGTTTTCGCACGATCGGCATTCCCAAAGGCCAGCCAAACTGCACAGTTTTAATGTCTTCACCAATAATCCGCTTTTCATCAAATGGAAATGATTTCAACCAGTCACGCACAGGTTCGCTTCCATGATCGGATCGAAAGAAAAAGACCTCTAAACGAATATTTTCGTCATCCCGGTCTTATTGTACCATAATTGATACATCTTTATCAATTATAAATTCGGCCAAAAAAACATCAGGTAAATATTTGCAATGAAGAGCAGGTTGAAGGGAACCTTCCTCCTTAATCTTTGTAATTAAATACTAATATAAACTTCAACCCAATTTGATTGAAAGGTGAGTATTATTCGAATAATGATTTGGTACTTGGAGTGTTTTGAATCACAATAAAACTTTGATAGAGATAAGACATGCAATGTACAATAAAGCCATGGAAGAAGACTTTGATGTTCAACATAAAATTGAGAAGATTGAGGCTGAGCTATCTGACCTGGATCATCACCGTGGCCTGTTGCTGGACGAATTATTGCGCTTGCGCGGTGAATTGTTTCAAAAGAGTTCTTCCGCACAACTGAAACTTCAACTGCAAACGACTCCACTCAACAACCAATCTCCACAAGAGGATAAAATACGACTATTTCGTTCTTTGTTCAAAGGGCGAGAAGATGTGTTCCCGCGCAGGTTTGAAAATTATAAAACCGGAAAATCAGGATACGCACCTGTTTGCCGTAATGAATGGCTATCAGGTATTTGCCATAAGCCGAAGATAGCCTGCCAGGATTGTAATTTCCGCGCGTTTGTATTGGTCAGTGATGAAATTATCCGTAATCATCTTGTAGGGAAGACTCAAAGTGACCATCCACCTAAAGATTTTACTATTGGGGTATATCCGATGCTGACCGATGAAACATGTTGGTTTCTGGCAGTCGACTTTGATAAATCTTCGTGGGCTGAAGACGCCAAAGCTTTTCAGGAAACTTGTATCAGCTATCAGGTACCTGCTTCGTTAGAGCGATCAAGATCCGGTAATGGAGGGCATGTCTGGATTTTCTTTGAATCTCCGGTTACAGCCCTATTAGCCCGAAAACTCGGGGCATTACTGCTAACAAGTACGATGAACCGGCGACCGGAAATCGGAATGGATTCCTACGACCGACTTTTCCCCAGCCAAGATACCTTACCAAGAGGCGGATTCGGTAATCTGATTGCACTACCGATGCAGAAAAAACCACGTGAACAAAATAACAGCATCTTTTTGGACAACGACCTCAATCCCTATCCCGACCAGTGGGCATATTTGTCCTCTATTCAAAAAATCACAGAACAAGAAGTGGAAAAGATCATTAAGAATTTTCAAGGAGAAAGTGAAATTACCGGTGTCCGCGCGGTGGTTTTGGATGAAAACGAGAACGAACCCTGGAAACTGACCCCGTCGCGAAAAATAAGGGAATTTCCCATAACTGGCATCCTACCGGAACACATTAATCTGATAATCAGCAATCAGATTTATATTGAAAAGGTAGGATTGCCTGCCTCTCTACGAAACCGTATCATCCGATTGGCTGCTTTCCAAAATCCGGAGTTTTACAAATCTCAGGCGATGCGACTTTCAACATTCGGGAAACCCAGAATTATCAGCTGCTGCGAAGAGTATCCAAAACATCTTGCCTTACCCAGAGGATGCCTTGAAGAATTAAATCAACTACTGAAGGAATTAAAAATCAAGACAACTTTACAGGATGAACGTGTAAACGGAACTCCCATCGAGCTTACATTCCGAGGTGTCTTACGTCCTGAGCAACAGCTTGCCGTGGACCAGCTCATAAAAAACGATATTGGCGTTCTTTCCGCTTCTACGGCTTTTGGTAAAACAGTCATCGGCGCTTGGTTGATTGCTCAAAGGCAGGTAAATACACTGGTGATTGTGCATCGAAGACAGTTGATGGATCAATGGGTTGAGAGTCTCCAATCCTTTTTGGGTTTGGAGAAAAAGGAAGTTGGGCAAATTGGTGGCGGGAAACATAAAGTCACCGGATTGATTGATGTGGCGATGGTCCAGAGTCTGGTTGATAAAAGAATTGTGAATGACCTGGTGGAAAATTATGGCCAAGTTATTGTCGATGAATGTCACCACATCTCCGCAGCCAGTTTTGAGCAGGTGATTCGGCAAGCAAAAGCCAGGTTTATTACCGGGTTATCGGCAACTGTCACCCGACAAGATGGACATCACCCTATCATATTTATGCAATGCGGACCGGTACGTTACCGGGTGGATGATCGTCAACAGGCTGCACTACGTTCATTTACACAAAGAGTGATTGTGTGCAGAACTGATTTTGTGTTACCAGCTCAGCTAGCTGGTATCCCGCAACCTGGTATTCAGGAAATATATGCAATGTTGGTTAGGGATCCGATCCGAAATCTAACAATCGTTAATGACGTGATTGAAGCGGTTCGTGCTGGTCGCTCGCCGGTTTTATTAACTGAGCGCCGGGAACATCTGACCTTCTTTGCAGATACATTGGCTGGGAAAGTGAAAAATATTATCTTGTTGACAGGTGGTATGGGGCGTAAGCAGCGCAATTCTTTGATGGAACAATTGAAGAACATTCCTAAAGATGAGGAACGCTTGATCATTGCCACTGGTCGTTACCTGGGGGAAGGATTCGATGATGCACGTCTCGACACCTTATTTTTGGCTTTACCGATTGCATGGCGAGGAACGGTCGCACAATATGCAGGTCGCCTTCATCGAAACTATGATCATAAAAGTGAAGTAATCATCTATGATTATGTGGATGAAAAGGTACCCATATTATCTGGAATGTTTGCTAAGCGAAAAAAAGGATACAAGGCCATTGGGTATCTAGTAAGTAAAGATAAAATAATTGAAGAAATCCCAACATTTTCCCTTTCAAGTTGAGAATTCAGTCTATTATTGTTTGTAAACTTCCATAAAAACAATAATTAGGGACATATTGTAAACACCTGCCAGTAGATAGTTTGATCCTTTGTAAACAGAGAGGGTAAATGTATCGCTAACCACAAGGTTACAAACTTGAATCTCGAAACAACCGAAGACATAAGTGATAATTTTGAATATAAATTTATCGAAAATATACCATTCTATTTCCTGATATAACCAAGATGGCATCGATGGTTTGCCGAGATCTGAAATATGAGCAAAATAAGAATTGTTTTGAATTTATCCACACTAAATACATCCAAGTTCTAAAAAACCTATCGATATGGATAGGTATTTAGATAGCAACCTACCGAAATTGATATATTAAATTCCAACCTTGGGGATGATAATCTTGATTTACTTCAAGAAGAGAGTCATTGATTAGTCAACAAACAATCACTCTTTCCAATCAAACAGATCAAGAAAAAACGAATTTTTAAACCAAAAACGACCATTTCTGGTCGTTCCTCTTAGTAGCGGGGAGCGGATTCGAACCACTGACCTCCGGGTTATGAGTCAAAATCCTGAATCCGTGCCATTTGTGCGGCGGGCTCTGCAAATCAGCAAACCTGACGAACGCTGGTCCAAGCTAGCCGGGAATACTACGGTAGTTAATCGATATTCGTATAGTAGCTTTTTTATGTGGGTTCGTCAAGTCCTTTTAACCGATTTCCTAAGGCAATTTTTTCAACACGATAGGGCCAAGATATTACCTGGATAGATGCACCTACCTTGATATCGGAAAATTGTTTTTTGATTTTTGTTCAACTTCCCCCTTAGCGGGTGTTTCACAACCATTATAGTCCTGTATCAGTTAAAGAATCAAAAGAATTCCTTAACCCTCTATTTGTATACCTTTTTGCAGATTTTTAAGAAATTTCGGAGTGCTATTGAACATGTCAGATAAAAATTTTGATTATTTGTTACCTCAACCAAAAGAACCTATTGAGCATAGAGGTTATGTTTGGAAAGTCATTGTGGATCCAACTCGTAATAACGATGATCCAGGCATATTCTTTGGAAGATTATTTCGAATGATTGATATTCGACTCAATCGGGACGAAAAATCAACTTGGCC
Organism: Anaerolineaceae bacterium; assembly: GCA_019429225.1. Taxonomy (GTDB): domain Bacteria; phylum Chloroflexota; class Anaerolineae; order Anaerolineales; family Anaerolineaceae; genus UBA6170. Next base: position 380 of record JAHYJK010000251.1, on the reverse strand, counting down.
GGAAGGGATTGTATTTGAGAATGTGACTTCAGGTTGTCAGCTTACTTTTCAAAATGGCATTTTGATGGATTTGACGAATTCAAAAGTAATTCAAAAGAAGCCAAGATTTCGTGATCGTGGCAGTAAATCCAAACGCATGAATAAGTCAAATGGAAAACAAAACGCCAACATTATTGCACCTCAAAGGACAAATAACCAGCTTCGGCGGTTTGTACTTGTTCGAGGCGAAGATGTCAACGGCATATCGGGCACAGGAGAGGTTGCAGAGGGGACGGTATTTAGAAGTGGGATGACTGTCATCAATTGGCTGAGAGAACCCTTTGCCTTAGGAGTTTATCAATCTTTGGAGGATGTCATCATGGTTCATGGTCACGAAGGAC
>JAHYJK010000250.1 GCA_019429225.1 Anaerolineaceae bacterium | reverse complement strand
CGTCCCTCTTCACTTATTATGAGAAACCACCACTCCTCAGAGATGCGCTGGTAATGGGCATATCACAATCCGGACAATCGCCGGACATCATCAGTGTGCTGGAGGAAGGAAAAAGGCAGGGCTGTCTGACTATCGCGATCACCAATGAGCCTGATTCGCCTTTAGCTAATGCCGCCCACTTTGTGATCGATATTCAGGCCGGCGATGAACAGGCTGTCGCAGCCACCAAGACCTACACCTCGCAATTAATGGCTGTGGCGATGCTGGCAACTGCGTTAGATGGAGGTGCGAAACAGTGGCAGGAATTGGAACTGATTGAAGGATGGATGCAGCAAGCACTGCAATTGAATGATCGCATCGCCCAGATTGTGCCCCGTTTTCGCTATATCGACCATACAGTGGTGTTGGGACGTGGTTTTAATTATTGCACCGCTTTTGAATGGGCTTTAAAACTCAAGGAATTGACCTATACAGTGGCTGTGCCCTATTCCTTTGCCGATTTCCAGCATGGACCAATTGCACTGGTTGAACGTGGTTTTCCGGTGATGGTTATTTCACCTCTTGGGGCTGTGTACCAACCATCTCTTGAGATGCTCACCAAACTGAAGAATGATTTTCATGCCGAGCTGGTGGTCATTTCAAATGATCAGGCCGCCCTGAACCTGGCACAATCTCCAATCGCGATCCCCGCTGGCATCCCCGAATGGCTTTCACCTTTGGTCAGCATATTACCTGCGCAGTTATTCACCTACCATCTCACGGTAGAAAAAGGATACGACACAGAACAACCCCGCAGCATCCATAAAATTACTGAGACGAATTAGGAAATTTGCCAACCAGGTCTTTGGGTAATCTTATTGTGTATTGAAGTCGCATTTCATTCGCAGTATACTCAAATTAATTAATACGTCACGTCTCGAGACTTGTATAAGAGACACAGATCAGGGTGAAAGTCCTGGTCGAGACAACAGATACCATCAAACCCGCTCGCCAATCATCCTGGTGTGGCGGGTTTCCATTGTTTTACAACCTATTTATCTTTTGTTCTTTCAGAGGAGGAAAAAATGAAAGGCAAACTATTCGTAATCAGTGCTTTCGTAACTGCAATGCTATTATTTTTTACCATGGGCATGGCCATCGCCCAACCGTCCCTGTCAACATCATTAGGAACAGGTTTCACCTTTCAAGGACAGCTTAAGAGCAGTGATACCCCATATTCGGGCACCTGCGATTTTCAATTTGGATTGTTCGATGCAGTGGTGAGTGGGACACAGATAGAAGATGCCCTGGTAAAAACCAATATCACTGTCTCGCAGGGTTTTTTTACTGTGTTACTTGATTATGGTGACAGCGCATTCACCGGGAATAATCGTTGGCTGGAAATCTCCGTGCGTTGCCCGGCTGGTGCAGGTGATTACACTCTGCTCTCTCCCCGGCAATGGATCACCGCCACGCCGTATGCGCTTTTTGCCAAAAATGCGAGTACTGCACCCTGGTCAGGATTGAGCGGCGTACCAGCAGGGTTTGCAGATGGAGTGGATAACGACACCACCTACAGCGCAGGCACGGGGCTGACGCTTTCGGGAACCACTTTTTCTGCAAATACGACTTATTTACAGCGCAGAGTCATAGGTACATGTGCTTCCGGCTACGCAATCCGCGTGGTTAACGAGAATGGAACTGTTACCTGTGAAGCAGTATCCGGAAGCGGAACAAGCGGATGGTCTCTAACCGGCAATGCAGGCACTACCCCAGGCACCCATTATCTGGGCACAAGTGACGAAACTGCCCTGGAAATAAAGGTGAATGGCAGCCGTGTTTTTCGATTTGAACCTAATAGTACCAGCCCGAATTTGATTGGTGGTTATTCTGGTAATAATCTTACAAACGAGGTTTATGGTGCCATAATTGTGGGTGGAGGTGATATTTCTAGCCCAAACTCCATAACCGATATTTTTGGCACTATAGGTGGCGGGTCAGGCAATCTTGCTGGAGACAATTCAGGGACTCTGTTAGATGGCTCGTATGCAACTGTCGTTGGTGGTCATTTTAACCGTGCCATGGGACAATCTTCCTTTGTGGGTGGAGGATATGGGAATCAGTCCACTGGAGACACATCAACTATTGCTGGGGGTGATAGCAATAACACTAGTCAAGGTTTTGCATTTATTGGTGGCGGTCATAATAATACAGCTAGTGGACTTAGTTCGTATGTTGGTGCTGGTTATCAGAACACTGCTGGAGGGTCATCCTCCTCAATTGGTGGCGGTAGTTACAATCAGGCTTCAGGTACAAGTTCCACAATAGGTGGGGGGCTGATGAATATTGCCAGTGGTAATTATTCCACTGTCATTGGGGGTGAAGATAACTATGCCACAGGTGATTATAGTTTTGCGGCTGGACGTTCTGTGCGTGCAAATTATACTGGTTGTTTTGTTTGGGGTGATGCAACTTCTGCAAACGTGTCTTGTAGTGGAAGCAACCAATGGGTTGCTCGCGCAAGCGGAGGAGTCACTTTTTATACAAGTGCCGATCTATCCACAATGGTTACTGTTCCAGCAGGTGGCAATTCTTGGGCAACTCCGAGCGATCGAAATTTGAAAGAGAATTTTGAAATAATTGATAAAAAAGCTCTTCTGGATAGTCTGGCAGGAATTCCAATTACTGACTGGAATTACAAAGCTCAGGACGAATCTATCCGTCATATTGGCCCCATGGCGCAGGATTTCTACGCCGCTTTTGGTGTGGGTGAAGATGATACCCACATCACCACCATCGATGCGGATGGGGTGGCATTGGCAGCCATTCAGGGTCTGTACGAGGAAAATCAGGAGTTGAAGGCAAAAGTGGACGACCTGGAAGCGCGTTTATCTGCCCTGGAGAAAGGGTTTCAATCCGGAAACATGCAACCTGCTCAGTCTTCTACTCCCTGGATACTGGTATTCGGGTTCTGCCTGGTTGGTGGCGCTGTGGTCATCAGCAAACGCACAGGAGGTGTGAAGTGAAACCTGCAAAGAGGTTTTTCATAAGGACCTGGCGCTGCATACTGATTGGATCATCTATTCTCCTGTTGCTGATTGTTGTGCCCGTTCTGGCACAAACCGGTGGCGGTTTCGACCTGAGTTGGAGTAATATCAGCGGTGGTGGGGGATCCAGCATCGGAGGGACCTATGTCCTGGATGGTGTCGTGGGGCAACCCGATGCTGGTGTTCTATCCGGTGGTGATTACTCACTGGGTGGCGGCTTCTGGGGTGGAGGAGAAATAAATATTGAGCCGGAAGACCATAACATCTTTTTGCCGCTGGTGGTTCGCTGAGAAAATTTTTCACTCTATTTTGTACGATCAAAGGGCACAGGAAATCTGTGCCCTTTTGAAATTTTAGAAAAAAAAGTAAGTATTTTTACTTTTTAACCTCTATTTGTGTTCACGTGGTTGCCCATTTTCCTACCCCATCGGATGTCAAACAGGCTGTAGAAATCATTAACCCAATCCTGCGAAAATTCATCCTGACCTTAAAGCGATATCACTTTCTCTCCAAATTATTTAGCTGCTCCAACACAAACAGTTCCCGCCTTACCCAGCGCTGGATATTCGGAGGAGGATTTTCCAACAACGCGCGATTGACAGCAATCGCATGTTCAATCGAGACCCATTCCGGCGTAAAGCCATAATCCAATTCACAGTCATCCAGGTTCTGCGCACCAAAAACCTCCTCCACCTCACATAGATAATAATAGGAATTCATGCGGAACAGATCAAATTCGTCTTCCTGTGCCAGGTCATACTCTTCCACCATGCCGAATTCACCCAAAATCGTGATCAAATGAGCGCCACACTCTTCCAGCACCTCGCGTTTAAGGGCGGTCGCATGGGCTTCCTCCCGCTCCACGCCACCCCCGGGAAACTTATAGTCCCCATTCAACCTTGAATACACCATTAATACCTGATCCCCATGCAGAATGATGGCACGCACCGCTTCACGGGTAACGGTTTTCCCGCTGAGGGACAGGTCGGATTTATGAAAGATTTGGGTGAGTAATTGCATCAGATTATAGGTTAATACATTCGAAATTTCTTTGAATTTGACAATAGATATTATAGTATGAGGTATAGGATTATTCATTTGCGAATGAGGATCATATTGAATGCTTTTTTTGATCACGCACCATTAAGGAGATAAAAATAGAAGAAAATTTAACATTCGAACAATCACACCCGCATCTGGCTGCTCTGGTGGGTAAATGGCAGGGCATGACCAGCACCTGGTTCCAGCCGGATCAACTGGCGGATGAATCCCTCTGGCAGGCTGAGTTCAGGCTGGTGCTGGGAGGTCGTTTCCTGTTGTACACTTATCAGGGCAGCATACAGGGCGAACCACTGGAGGGTATGGCGCTGCTGGGATACAATCCGCAACGCCAACGCTATGAACTGTCATGGGTGGATACCTTTCACAATGGCTCTGCGATTGTGTTCATGCATGGTGGTGAAAAGGATGGTCCCTTCAATGTACTGGGCAGCTTCCCGACTGGCCTAGATAGTCCGGATTGGGGCTGGCGCACCGAGATCCTTCCTCAGGAAAATGGGGAATTGGTTATCATCCATTACGGCATCACCCCGGAAGGTTTGGAATGGAAGGGTGTAGAAACAGTCTACACAATTATGGTTTAATTCCATCATACTTAATTCAATAAAGGTGCACAATGGTCGCAACACAGCAAAAGACAGCTCCTTCATTTAATGAATTTGTCGTCATTGTTTCATTGATGATGGCATTGGTCGCATTCTCCATCTTTTTTGCCATGAACGCCCTCTCTCTGGGCTTCGCTTCATTTTTGAATTCTCGTTTTGTCATGCGCTTTGGGATGATTCACATGGTGCGTTGGGTGATAGTGGAAATTAAATTTTATCCTGCGAATATTGATCATAGTTGATCACGCCTGAAAGTATAAACTTAATATAGACAATTTTTATTATTAAGATAATATTGGTTAATGTTAGTTTTGAT
>JAHYJK010000249.1 GCA_019429225.1 Anaerolineaceae bacterium | reverse complement strand
TGCCACTGGGTTTCCTACACACGCTGGAACTCGTCACCAACGCCGGGTTCGATGCCCTGCTGTTGGATGTCTCTGAATACCGTAAGATGGACGGTGGCCTGAGTTGCCTCTCACTTAGATGGTAATCAATCTTCGAAGCGGAAGCTGGGCATCCCGGTAAACTCCGTCTTCAATCGCATCAAGGCACCGTTGTACGGGTATGCCTGCCAGTCGGAATCCTGCAGTCCCACGCCTGCCGAGGTGACATAGAGTTCGTTCATGGCCTCGCCACCAAAGACCGGGCAGGTGGTGCGTTTGGCTGGGAAAGGGTAAGTGGAAAGGAGTTCACCGGAGCGGGGATCCCAACGCTGGACGCAGGCACCATCCCAGAGCGCCAACCAGAGCATGCCATCCGTATCGGTGGTCAGTCCATCTGCCACGCCGCTGCCTTCCTGCAGGGTGAAGGCTGTTCGTTGGCGGGAAATGTTGCCATGTTCCAGGTCATAATCAAACGCCCAGACATCCTTTGAGAAGGAATCTGCCAGGTAGAAGGTGCGGTAATCCGGGCTCCAACCGAGCCCATTCGAGATCACCAGGCCATCCAGCAGCTTGCGTACCTTTGTATCGCGCTCCATGATGTAGAGTGATCCGCTGGGGGTGCCATCCGGTGCGTTTTGCATCGTGCCGGTCAGGAAACGTCCATAGGGATCACACTTGCCATCATTGAAGCGGTTTCCGGGCAGATCTTCTTCCACTTCAGCCAAAAATTGATAGGTAAGTTTTTCAAAATCGAAGTGGGCGATTTTTCGTTCGGGTGTAAATAGCAATCCGCCGTTTTTACACGCAACCACAGTGCCGATGGAGGAAAAATCCTTGCTCAGATCGATGCCCTGATTCTGTCGGGTGGCAGGGTTGTAGACGTAGATAATTGACCGGGGGATATCCACCCAATACAACACTTTGTATCTGGCATCCCAACTGGGACCTTCTCCGGTTAACGCTTTTTGATCAACTAAAATTTCTGGATTCGTTTGCAAATTTGTTTATGTACTCCTCGATGTCTTTTGCATGATGCTCATCATGTTCACAGGTGTTTTCGCTAATGATCTGCCATGGTGACCAATCCTCTGCCATATTTTGGATCAGTTTATGTTTATCCATCAAGCTTTCTTTTTGCTTTTCTTTCCGAACATGGCACCGGAGAGGATCACCACACCCGCAGCCAGCCCGGCCATAATACCAAACAACGCTGATTCTTTAGGACCAAATTGTGTTTTGACTTCACCGTCTACATTTCTGGCAAATAGAAACACCACGCTGCTGTTGTTTTCCAGGGTGACATGATTGGCAATTGTGGCCACAATACCGGATTGATCGACCTGCACATTGCCTTTGGTAACCAGAACCTGCACGCCACATTGATCCATATTGACATTGCCTTGATTAACGATCACCGCAGCCTTACTGGCTGTCATTTCTACAGATCCGCTGTTGGCAAAAATCACGCCACCTTCGGTTAGTTCGAGCCGGTCCGTTTCAACTTTCACCACACCGCCCTGACGCACATGCACCAGATTGCTTTCAATGTGAGTGGCACCTGCCTGCCGGAGGATCACTTCTTTGGCTTGAATATGATTGGCTGCCCCCTGGGTAATTTCTACGATATCTGCCTGAACACTCTCTTCAAATTTTGGTTTTACCTGTGCTTCCTGATCTTCGGACTCAGGAGTAATTTTTTGTTCTTTTGTCATTTTTTACCTTCCTTTTGATCACCGTACTTACTTATTATTGTAGCTGATTTTTGTCCGGTTTGACCATTGATCACCTGGTCAGGCAGACAGGATTGATTATGGACTACCAGGGAGTGCGAACTATTCTGGTTACTGATTAAGATTGTTCGTTTTTTGGTTACATTATTTATATCAAAAGTAAGGAGTAAAAATGGTTCCTGTTCAATCGGTAATTCAAACACAGAATTTAAGCAAAAACTATGGAAATTTTCAGGCACTCAAATCGCTCAATCTGAATGTACCCGCCAACTCGATTGTTGGATTTTTGGGACCAAATGGCGCTGGTAAAAGCACCACCATCAAGTTGTTACTGGGTCTTACCAAACCCACGGCTGGCAGTGGAACGATCTTTGGGATGGATATTGTGAATGAAAATCAGGATATTCGCCGCCGGGTAGGTTACCTGGCGCAGAATCCCAACTTTTATGAACACATGACGGCGCGTCAAATCATGGACTTTACAGCCCGCTTCTTCTTTCGCGGACCGGACAACCTGATCCGTGCACGCATCGACAAGACTTTGAAATTAGTCGGGTTGGATGACAAGGCTGATCGACCGGTGCGTGGGTTTTCGGGTGGAGAACGACAGCGCCTGGGGATTGCGCAGGCACAGGTAAACTATCCAGATTTATTGATCCTGGACGAACCGGCTGCAGCTCTTGATCCGCAAGGCCGGCGGGATGTGCTGGAAGTGATGGAAAAGCTGCGCAAACACACCACCATTTTCTTTTCCACGCATATTCTCGATGATGTACAGCGTGTGAGTGACCGGGTGATCATCCTCAATCACGGCGAGTTGATTGCACAGGGCTCGGTGGAAGAATTGCTGTCTGCCAGCCTGGGATTAAATTACCGCCTGGTGCTCAAAGGAGATGCCAGCCGGGCTCAAAAACATTTGCAGTCTTTTGCCTGGATACAGGATGTCATGATTGGACATCAGAATGGCAAGACTATTATGACAATCGTGGTTAAGGATGTAGATCTGGCCGAAAGAGCCTTGTTACGAGAAGTGTTATCGGATGAAAACCTGATTGTTTTGGAGTTCAGTCGCAATAAACAGAATTTGGAAGAGGTTTTCTTGAGTCTGGTGGAAGGAGCAGCATAATGGCAGCCAATCAAGCATTTCAATTAGAAGAAACTCGCGGGTGGAGGATGGGCTTGCGTAATTTGATGCGCAAAGAAAATGGTGAATGGTTTAAAACGCGTCGTTGGTGGATACAATTACTGATCTGGCTGGTTTTAATAGATGGTTTATTGTTCTTTCTCCTGGTAGGTGTTCCCCAAGCTGCGAAACTAGCGGGGCAGCCCATCACAGACTCTGAGGCGTTTAGGACAGCTGTAGAAGCTCTGTTTGGGATCGCAAGTATGGGGATCGGTTTAGGAATCATCATCGTGACACAGGATGAAGTGATTGGTGAGAAAACCAGTGGTACAGCTGCCTGGGTGCTTTCCAAACCTGCTTCCCGGGTAGCGTTTTATCTCAGCAAGCTTTTCAACAATGGTGTATCCATTCTAATTCTGATGATGGTCATTCCATTCGCAATCGCTTTTGGCCTGTTATGGAGTAAAAATCCTGGCATGAATATCCCCGGGTTTGTGACTGCTTTTGCCATTCTGGTCATCCACAACTTCTTTTATCTGAGTTTGAGTCTGATGATCGGAGTTTTTGCCGAAAAACGTTCCCTGGTTCTGGCTATTAGCCTGGCCGGGTTATTGGGTGGTCAGTTGATGATGAATATCGTCAAGGAGTTGATGTACTTCACCCCCTTTGGACTATCCTCCATTATGGCAGGTGTTGCCAATGAAGGACCTCTGGCGCTTCCTGGAATCCTGTGGTTGCCGGTTGGTATCACATTATTGCTCAGCCTGATTTTTGTCCTGCTGTCGATCTGGAAAATTCAAAAGCTGGAGTTCTAGGGTTTGGTGATCATGATCTGAAACGAAACAGCGTTTTTCTCGTATATCAATTTGAAGGATTAAGATGACAATGAATGCAGAAATGAAAACTCTACGTGTGAAAAATACACTTTTGATGTTCTTGAGCATGATATTTGGCTTCCTGTTTGCCTGGTTAAGCGGGGTTTTGTTGGTTTATCGCTTTTTCACCATGCGCCGGGATGTATAATTTGTCTGATTCGCAAGGTGATTAAAGGATCAATTTATGGTATGCTTAATGTCATTGAGGGTGAATTGTTTGGAAAAAAATAGAAGTTTGCATGCAAAGCACCTCAATGGCGCTGCTTCAGCGTGGAATAAAACAGGAATGGTTTAGGAAAAATGCCAGATTTTGATTTCGATTACAATTTTGATGGGTTAAGCTTTCGTCAGCCCCCGCAAATTCCACAAGAATGGTTAACGATGGTTTGCAAACTGCACCCGGTCACCGCTGCGGTGGTCTGGCAGGTGTTAACCTCAACCATTTCGGCTACGACCATTACACTGGCACAAAGTTCACCGGATCGGGGGCGATTCAACCTGGTATCTATTGTTGCCAGTGGCAATCCGGATGCAGTCGAAGAGGTTACTCAATTGGCGCGTATGGAAGTGGATGAAATTCTCTTTACCGTCGTGCCTGGATACCATTCCCGCCAAATTCTGCAATAATCATTCAGTGGGTGGTTGGGTTAATTTTTTGGGATATTTATCCAACAAAATTACCTATGAAAAAAGGAGGGGTTTAAAAGAAAAAACCCTTATTTGTTGTTGGCATTGTTTATCTGCTTTGCTAACAAACAAGGGTTTTTCTCGCCTCTGTCTGTCACCCAATTCCAAACAGTGGCATATCCCAATCCTCAGGAGAACCAGAAATCGAAGAAACGAAATTTGTTAAGGTTGAAAACCGTGTTGTTGCGGTTTTTTCCATCGCGCTTATTTATACCGCAAAATTTGTTGTCATTCGTCATATTAATGCGTGATATTTGACCTGATTGCTCCGATCTTCACAAATTGTAAATTTTTGATAACAGATTTATATCTTTACACACATTGTAAAAATATAGAAAAATTTCACAAAATTCAGTACAATTAAATCAGCGTTTGGGAATCACATTGTTGGTTTAAAAAAGGAGTAAAAGATGTCTGTAAACACCCCCCCTGTTGTTTCTGGCGGGTTACCAGTATTGGGTCATGCCCTGGAGATGATGAAAGATCGTGATACGCTGTTTAAACGTGGGCATCGTGAGCATGGCGATGTGTTTGCCATCAAGCTGGGACCGCGTTCTGCGGCGGTTGTCAGTGGCGCAGAAAACAATAAATTGGTGTACACACAGACCGATAAAGCCCTCAACATGCAGGATGCTTATCAGTTTTT
>JAHYJK010000248.1 GCA_019429225.1 Anaerolineaceae bacterium | reverse complement strand
TGATTTGATCTTTTATCTTTTTTGCAATGTCATCAACCGGGCCATAGTTTACTGAAAAAGCCCTGGTTTCTTTCACGACTATGGCACTGATTTCTGTTACTATTTTCGCATTGTCCAGTTTTCTTTTTAGCATGACTTCTTTAGGAGCAATGCGCAGGATATTTCCCTCTCGCTCCATCCCCAACCCCCTTGACTCCAGAATGACATCAAGGGCTTGATCCCAGGGTACGTTATTGAGACGCAAAGTAATAACCCCTTTGACATCGTCATTGGCGATGATATTGGTGTCGCTGACTTCAGCAATCAGGAGAAGGACATTACGAATTTCAATATTGTCAAAGTTAAGTGAAACTATCTGCCCGGTATATTTTTTCTCACCCGCAACTTTCAGAGTCTCATTTGTTATGACTTCAGGACTTGATTTAAAGGGCAAACCTTGAGAGGTGCGAGAAGGTTCAGAAAGTTTTTGCGGCGAAGCGCCCGCTGAGTCCAGGGGGAGTTCGATTGTCGTATCCAGAGGACCCTGTACTTTTGTAAATGGACCATTCTCAACCAGCAACGTGACGACATTGCCATCACTTTTCAACTCGTAAGGGGTATCCCCCTTCAACTCAACAGCAAATCGCACATCAGACTGCGCACGGTTGCTGACGATATACGGGGTGATTTGACGAATCACACTCGGGAAGGCAGAAGCATCAATTGTCCGTCGCAAAGAGGGAATAATTGTCGCACCTTTGACTCCGAAGCGAACCAATGTCTTGTCTTTAATCGGTTGCATCACTTCTCCCGGCGCAGAGAGAGTGACTATCACCAAAGATTTTCCATCCACAACTTTAAAGTCGACCTTTTCAACTGTAAGGCCTGCGCTTTTCACTTTTTCTGCTTTTACTGCAGGGCTTGTCTTTGCAACAAGGTTTGCTGATGGAGATTTGCCGTCATAACGAAGTGACAAACCATCTGCAACCGGATACATTTTTAGATTATCGATAGTCTTGCCGTCACCTTCGAGGACAAAGCGAACCTTATCGGGATAGGTGCCAATACGTACCGACTTGATAGGCCCGGATAATAAAATTGTCTTTTTTGCAATCTTTTCGGAAACACCAAAACAATCAAGGACAAAACGTGCAGGGCTCTTTAATGCGAAGGGCTTACACTGATCAAGTTCTCCATCCGCCCGCAAGAAGACTTCTCCCTTACGATTGATAATTTCCAAAATACTGTCGGCTGATACTATTTTCTTTTCAGATACGACAACGACGGGTGGAACTTCCGGCTTTTCCCCTTTTGCCGGTGCCGGTGCCGGGACTGTTTCTGCTACCACCGAATCAACAACCGGAACCGCCGGAATTAACGATGAGGCAGGAGCAAGGATGGCCGGCGTAAAATCAACATACAAAACAGTTCCATCGACCTTGACCTTATAGGGAACCGGCTCTGTCAAGATCAATTCAGCCCGTCCGGATTGAACGCCTGCCGACTCGAACTGAGAAACAATAATTTCTCGTACAGGGTGCTCAGACAATGGTGTAACACCGAGAAGTGAAGAAATATCCGTCCCTTGAAAGTCAAAGACGACCCGCGGCGGTTTCGATAAAAGATAACTGGTGTAACGAGAGCCAATCTCTTTCTCCGCTGAAATCTGAATAGCACTTCCATCTAATGCCTGAATCGAAACAATTCGATTGGTAAAATCAGATGCAGATGATGTTGCCCCTATAGTCACAAAGGCGAAAAGAAGAATGACAGCCAAAGCTTTCTTACCGACAAAAGTTCGCAACGCGAGTTTTTTGGATTGATTCTGGTCACAGCGCATCAGTTCAGACTCCTTCCCGCTTCGGGAGTTTGATCTCTAGGATATTCGTTCGAATGACATCCGATAAGTCACGATACTTCTCTTCCACAAGAAACCCCTCTTTGTTAATTTGTATGACAGTTCCGCCGTTTTTACCTATTTTCATCCCTTTACGTACAACATAACTCCTGCCGTCAGGAGCAATAACCATAACCATCGGCTGATTATAACCGACAATGACTGCCGAGAGTTTATACTGCATTGTTTCATATTGCTGCAGTGGCGTCTGCGCCGAAAGATCCGCATCAGCATCAACAGGTCGCTTAATCAGTATAAAGGGTTGAAAGGGATCGCGGCGATTTTCTGTCACAAAAGTGTATTTCAAGGGGGCCTCAACCGCGGCTGTGTCTCCATCAGTCGCTGAAGCTACAGGCTTTATTGTCTCTTTTTTGGTGGGTTGAGCTTTGACATGGGCCTCCGGAGTTACAGGCGCCTTCTCACCACAGGCTGCGAGAAAAACCATCACACAGAGGATAACAAGCCATTGCGTCAGATTTCTTTGTACCATCATCATATTAAAACTCCGACACTCTACTTTTTGTTCTTTACTGGGGGGGGTTGGTTCTCTCCAGCACTTAAGAAGCGATAAGTTATCGCCTGGCAATCGACTGATACTAACATCTGCGACGATTTTCCCCCGACTGCTTTCATCTTGATATTTCCGACCGTAACGATTCGAGGCATTTCACTAACGTCAAAGAAAAACTTACCAATATCAAGATAACGACCAGTTAAAGTCAAAGCGACCGGTACCTCGGCATAAAAACCTTTAGGCACCTCTCCCCCCGGTTGGAATTTTTTTACTTCGAGTTGATTCTGGTTGGCAATTGAGGAAATAGTCGTCAAGAGTTCGGGAAGTTCCTTATCGTTAGGAAGCTCTTTCAGCGACTCCTGTAGTCGATGCTGCATCTTTTCAAATTCTTCACGAAACCGGCCAAGGTTATCTGCAATACTCTTTTTCTGGACAATTTCCGCCTGTAAAGCCTCACTCTTCTTAACCAAACCTTGGTACTCTGCAATTTTAGGCATGAAGACAAAAAAATAGAAGGCCCCGGCAATGCTGAGCAAAAGAACAAGGACGACAAGAAGACGCTTATAAAAAGGCAACTTGATAAATTTTTCAACCTGCGGATTCATCAATAGCTCCCTTAAGATTTTTTTGCAGGATCAGACTTCTTACCGACGGATTTATTGTTATCCATTTTTTTAACCGAGGGCGACTCCTCTTTTGCGACGACTTTGAACCTCTGCAATTTATTACCATCAATAGTCGCCTGCTGAAGACTTTGCAGTTCTACATTCTTGTAATAAATAGAAGATTCAAGCTGCTGTAAAAAGTTTGCAACAACCTCTTCATTGACACCCAAACCACTGAGGTTAACGACGCCAGCAACATTATCGAAAGACTCAATCCATAATTTTTTTGGAATAGCAATACTCAATTCATCCAGCATATGAGCAGGTCCGGTCTTGTTCTCTTTAAGCTTATTGAGGGTGTCTAACTTCGACTGAAGCTCACCCTGGAGTTTTTTTACCTTTTCAACTTCACCAATCTGCTTTTTTAACTGCCCAACTACGCTGGTTTGCTCCGCAATTTCCTCATTCTTTGCACTGATTTTGGTTTGAATGGTCGTGTATGCAGCGGCGCAACCAACGATGACAAAAATTGCAGAAGCAACTAAAACGACGAATTGCTCACGCAACTTCTCTTTCTTCTGTGACTCCCGAACCGGAAGTAGATTGATTTTAATCATTCTTATCCCCTACGCGACGCATCGCCAGACCCACAGCGACAGCAAACATTGAACCAATCGACTTCAAATATTCAGCATCAAAATTCTTTTCATCCACTACAATTTGGCGAAAGGGATCGATAACCTCTACGTCGATGCCAAGTCGATTTCCCAAGGCGTTGCGTACTTGCGGCAACTGAGCGATCCCGCCAGTGATATAAAGATGATGAATTTTATCGTCGACCGCAGTCGCAGTGAAAAAGTCCAGGGATCGTTGAACTTCCTGTGCCAACATCTCGGTGGCACTGAGAATCACATCGTCCACATCGTGTTGTTCAATCCCGGCAATCGCCTCACCTAACTTAGCACGTTCGGCATCAGCACTTCCCAGCCCAAACTGCTTTTGAATCTCTTCAACAAGAATATTTCCGCCGATCTGAATGTCACGGGTAAAGATTGATGTTCCATCCTTGAGAACACTGACATTCATCCCACTGGCGCCCATATTGACGAGACCGACGACCGCATCCGGATCAATCGAATAATTCAATTCAAAAGCATTTTGCACAGCAAAAGAATCGACATCCATCACCACCGGAGTTAAACCGCACTCCCTAAAAATGGCAATATGATCATTGACAAAATCTTTCTTGGCTGCGACGAGAAAAACATTCATCATCGTCGGATCTTTGGCATCCGGGCCAATAATGTGAAAATCGAGAAAGACCTCGGCAATATCAAAAGGAATATACTGCTCGGCTTCAAATGCGATCGTATTCTCCAACTCTTCTTCTGTCATAATCGACAGTTGAATCTTCCGAATAATGACTGAGTGACCAGAGATAGAAGTCACGACATTCTTGGCGGTAATCTTCAATTTACCAAGGAGACCCTTAACGACATCAATAACCGCGGATGAATCCATTATAGCATTATCAACGATCGCCTCGGAAGGCAGACTGTCCATCCCCATGGATTTCAGATGCCAAAGGCCCTTGACCTCTCGCAACTGTACTACCTTTACAGCCCGCGAACCGATATCGATTCCAACTAAATCTTTACGACTTCTAAAAAGCATGACGATCCCTCGACAATATCGTGACGTACTCTCACTGACTCAAACCGACAAAAGAATGAAGCTAAGGAAAGATTTTCTCCCTATCTTCAATTTTCAAGCCAAAGGCGAGAATTATTTTACGCATGGTCGAAACTCGACAAGCCGCGCCTCGCTCAATCCGATCAATTGTCAAAGCAGAAAGACCCGCTTTACGGGCAAGTTCAGCTTTGGTCATCAACAGAGATTCTCTTAATTGCTTAACATTATTCACGCAACCCACCGTTTACGTTGAAATAATAAATCTAATGATACAAAATTAGACCTAATTATATGTCCTTTAACATCACTGTCAAGTTTTTTTTAAAGTGAAAGTAACAATTACTCCTGTAAATATTGGAGTTTATACCCTTTGGTTTTCAATAGTGAAAAAAACCGAGATACCAACGCAGCAACGCCCCTCCCCAAAAAAGCCA
>JAHYJK010000247.1 GCA_019429225.1 Anaerolineaceae bacterium | reverse complement strand
TTGTAACAATGCCTAAATTGGGTTTTGATATGAAAGAGGGGATCCTTGTTCGCTGGATCAAGACTGAAGGTGAAGAGGTTACGAAGGGCGATGTTCTGGCAGAGATTGAAACAGATAAAGCCACTGTTGAGGTTGAGTCAACTTTTTCAGGTGTTCTCTTCAGTCAATTAGTTGATACAGATGCAATCGTTCCCATTGGTGATCCGATTGCAGTAATTGCTGAGAAGGACGAAAAAGTAGATCTGGAATCACTGTTAGGCAAAAAACCAGAATCCAAAACTGCCAAACCAGAATCCATTGAAGAAAAAGAAGATGTGACTACAGATGTTAAAACAACCATAACCAGTGAAGAAGATGACGGTGAAAGAATTAAGGCTTCCCCAGTAGCAAGAAAAATGGCATCAGAAAATAAGATCAATCTCGTTGATGTGGAAGGTACTGGACCTGGTGGAAGAATCATTAAAAAAGATATCGAAGCAGCATTGGATTCCAAATCTAAGAAAACTTCTCAAGTTGTAGAAACAAAACCAGACATAGTAAAAGAAAAGTCAGTTGAAGAGAAACCCGATACGGGTACACCTTTACCCTCAACCATTTGGTTAGCTGACGATTTTTCGAGAGAAGAAAATCGAAAACCTTTAAATAAACTTCGCCAGGCAATCTCCCGAAGAATGGTTGACTCGAAACAAAATATTCCCCATTTCTATGTGACGAAGAGCATTGATGTTGATCCACTCATGACAGTTTATAAGCAGGTAAATGAAACATTACCTGCACAACAAAAAATCTCCATTAATGATTATGTTATTAAAGCAACCGCCCTCACATTACACGAGTTTCCAAATTTAAATGCATCGATTTCCGACAACGAATTAGTACAACATGGAAATGTAAATATCGGTGTTGCTGTTGCCGTAGAAGGTGGTTTATTAACAATAGTTATCAAAGATGCTGATGTAAAACCGCTGCGTGTCATTTCGCAGGAAGTAAAAGAAATGGCAGCCAGGGTCAGGTCAGGAAAAGTAAGATCTGAAGATGTGGAAGGCTCAACATTTTCGATCAGCAATTTAGGCATGTTTGCTGTTGAGAATTTTGCGGCGATCATTAATCCCCCAGAATCCGGGATACTGGCTGTGTCGTCCGCAAGAAAAGAAGCAGTAGTAATAGGAGATGAAATAAAAATTTCCTGGCGTATGAAGGTTACGTTATCGGCTGACCATCGAGCGACTGATGGGGTTGAAGCGGCAGAATTTATGAAAGCCCTGGCATTTCAACTCGAGAATCCATTACGATTGTTACTGTAAATAGAAACAGAGGCTCCTCAGGGAGCCTTTTTATTTTTTCGATTGACTTAAAAATATTGATTTCTATACTTTAAACCATTCAAAATTCTGTAGAGTTTTTCATGATGATCTTCACGATTACAACAGACTTTGGAGTACAAGATGGTTACGTAGGTGTTATGTAAGGAGTAATTTAGGGGATCAATCCCAATGTAAAAATAGTCGATATTACTCAACAAATTCTGCCACGAGATGTAAATCAGGGAAGTATCGCTTTACAAAGGGTTGTTCTCTATTTTCCAGAAATTTCGATCCATCTTGCTGTCGTAGACCCATGTGTTGGAACCAATAGACGACCCATGGCAGAAAAAATTGGTTCCATGTCTGATGTCATTCTGAAGCTGGCTCCAGAGACAAAATTAGTCCATTTAACACACGATATCCCTTCTGATGATGTTCTGGGTGCTGCTGTTATTTTAAGCCGCCATTTTTATTATTTTCTACCTCATTTCTCAAATTCAACCTGCCAGTCACTGCCATACCCAAATTTCGTTTTTTGGATAAAGCTGCCCTGGCTGACCGCCAGTGAGACCCGCATCAACTCATTCGTATAGATGACAAAGTCCCCTTTTGGCACGAAACCAAATGACTGGTAATGTGCCACTGCTTGCTGGAAGACAACCTTCCCAGCATGCCGGACAGTCATTTTCAAATGATTGCCGTATTCAAAACCTGCTTTGCTGAACAACGCCTGGGGGATATTGGTCCACAAGTTGCCAAAGTTGGGATCTTCAATTTCAAAAATACCGTGCACCTTGCCACCATCCAGCACCGCCTCATGGATGGGTAAAGTAATGATTTCATCCACTGAATATACCGGTCCCACGTCTTCATAAGTGATGATGCCAGAGGCAAGACGGGCAGCGCAATACGAGAACACATCCCGTCCGTGGAACACATGGGTGTGCTCAGTGTTCTTGCCACGCAGCCGGTTAACGCTCTGGTCAATCTCGCGAACCTCGCTGATACCCTGCCATGCTTTGATATGAGTCAGAGAGCCATTATCGGGGGTCACGATGAAATATCCTTCGGTCGTTTTTGCCACACATGCTTTTCGCGGTGTGCCCACACCGGGATCTACCACCGAGACAAAGATTGTACCTTTTGGCCAGAAGTTCATCGACTGTGCAAGACGGTAGGACGCACTCCAGATATCATACTGGGGGATTTCATGGGTGCCGTCGATGATTTCCAGCTCGCGGTCCACAGATTTGACCACGCCATACATTGCGCAGACCGCACCCTCTTTATATGTAAAATCAGTTTGAAATACCAGTATCGGTTTCATATGGTTACTCCTCTAAATGAACGGATTATAGAAACGGCTCCGATTGATAAAGATTGACACTAAAACGGTAGCAATAAAGATCAACCCGGAAACAATCAGCGCCAGGGCATCCTGTCTCGAAAACTTGCGTGACGTGTACCAGGTGCGAGTCTTGCTCTTGGAGAATCCACGCAGATCCATGGCATTGCTGATCACTTCCACGCGGTCAAGAGTGGAAAAAATAAGCGGGATGACGATCAGCAGTGAATTCTTGAAACGGTCTTTAAACTTAGCCTTGCGCGACAACTCCAGACCACGTGCCTGCTGAGCTAAATAAATGTCTCTGTAATCACGCTGAATATCCGGAAAATACCGTAATGTCAAAGCCACGGCAACGGCAGCCTTATAATTGACTTTGATGTAATTCAGCGAGGATGCAAACTCACTGGGGTTGGTGGTGAGCAGGAAGATCATACCCAGCGGGATGACCGATGCATACTTGAACATCTTAGTCACCTGGTAAAACAATTGCTCATAGGTCAGCGAGATGCCAAACACCCTGGCAAACTCGTGACTGGTACCGTAGATGGTCGTTCCAAACTCGGGCGAGAAGAAGAACGAGATGATTGCGTTGGTAAAAATGAAGATAAGCACATAAATGACCATCAAGCGCACCTGTGAGAATTGGATTTGTGCTAACCGCATTAGCAGGATGGAGAACACCATTACAACCAGGATGACGCGAATATCGTAGGAATACATCACTGCAAAGGTAAGGAAAAGGAAGCAAATCAGCTTAGTGAGGCCAGAAAGGCGGTGAATGAAGGTATCGGCTAGATTGTAGGAGAAGAGTTTCATTTTCATGTTCATCGGTTCTTCAGCCTCCGCTCATAATCGATGAAGCTCTGCACGAACTGCGTTCCATCTTCGACATCTGCCATTTGGGAAAGAGCAAACAATGATGTCTCTTTCAGGTTGGCTTTGGCGATCACTTTAGCATCAGTCAGCACTTCAGCGGCGGTGGTGTCTGCAATCTTGAATCCGTCCGCCAGCACAATGGCACGTGGTGTATATTCCAGCATCAAGTGCATGTCGTGCGTGATGAGTATGATCGTCACACCCAGCTTGTTGACCTCCACCAGAAATTCCATGATCTCAGTGTAATGACGATAGTCCTGCCCGGCAGTCGGCTCGTCAAGAATGAGAATCTTGGGGTCAAGTACCAGAATGGAGGCAATGGTGACGCGCTTCTTCTGCCCATAGCTAAGGGCAGAGATAGGCCATTCGATAAATGGCGCTAAGCCACACACCTTCAGCACTTTCTCTACCCGCGCTGAAATTTCCTCCTCCGGAACCTGGCGCAGACGCAGGCCAAGCGCTACCTCATCGAAAATCAGTGGTTTGGAGATCATTTGGTTGGGATTCTGCATCACCAGTCCAATGATTTCAGCCCTTTCCTTGATCGACCTGGTTCGTATATCTTCTCCGCGATAGAGGATGCGCCCACGGTCTTCCCTTTCAAAGCCGCACAGCAGCTTAGAAAGAGTGGATTTGCCTGCACCGTTTTTGCCCACAATAGACACCATCTCACTTTCCTTAATGTCAATGTTGATATCCTCTAGAACCGGGTGGAGACCGTCATAGGAAAAGGAGATGTGTTCCATCTTCAGGATGGACGGGTGGGTGTTTAATTGGTTGGTTGGTTGGATTTGCCTATACCAGATTTGCAACGCATCTTGCGAGAGTTCGCTCTTGAGAGTCTCAATATACCCAGCTTGCATCGCCTCTGTCACCTGTACCCCGGCATATTTTAGTGCAGTAACATACAATGGTTCACGGATGCCGGTTTCCTGCAATACAACGGAAGCAACCAGGGAATGGGCATTCATGTCAGCAATGATACGCCCGTCATTGATCACAATTACCCGGTCGATATCCCGATGCAGCACATCCTCCAGACGATGTTCAATGATCAGGATTGTCTTGCCGGACTGCTTGTGAATATCATCGATGATCTCGATAGCTATCTTGCCTGTGGCGGGGTCCAGGTTAGCCAGAGGCTCGTCAAAGAGCAGAATATCCACATCGTCGATCATGACCCCAGCCAGTGAAGTACGCTGTTTCTGCCCACCGGAAAGCTCGAATGGGGAAGATGATAGCCAGTTATGCATGTCTACCATTTGTGCCACTCTGCCTACCCTCTGGTGCATCTCATCTGTGGGTATGTTGTCATTTTCGAGGGCAAAAGCAATATCTTCTCCCACTGTCAAGCCGACAAACTGGGCATCTGAATCCTGCAGAACAGTGCCAATCATTTTTGATAATTTGAAAATATCGAGGGTGGAGGTTTCCTGACCATTGATCTTCAGGCTACCGTGAACTTCGCCCTTGTAGGAAAATGGTATCAATCCATTCAAGCAATGGCCTAGAGTGCTCTTACCGCTGCCGCTGGGACCGACAATCAGGATCTTCTGACCTGTGTAGATCTTTAAGTTAATATCATGCAGAGTGG
>JAHYJK010000246.1 GCA_019429225.1 Anaerolineaceae bacterium | reverse complement strand
CCTCGACTACATGGGCGACATTGGAATGCCCAAAGATGCCGCCTTCGGTGAAGTTGGTGCCACCGGTCCAAACCGATTGGGGAATACCGTTATGCAACTTGACGATGAATTTGTTGTGCGAAATATAGGAAGCAGGCTGGGTACGCTGAAAGCTGACTGCATCCAATCCTTTGGCCTGTATGGCGGCGATATTCTTCAGTTTGGGATTGTCCTGCCGGGCGTCATAGACAATCTGAATATCCACACCTGCATCCAGGGTGGCTTTGACCACATCCAGGAAACGCTCGTAGTAGAATTCGTAGGCAGCGATGTGCAGGCTATCGATACCCGGTACACAGGATCGTATGAAATCCTCGAGGGCTTCATTCAGGCCGCGCGAGAGCCACTCGAAAGCTTTGCGATTGGGGATTGCGCTGGGAGGGTTATCCCCGAAGCGTTTGATGTAAGCCTGTGATGCCGAAACACCACGGTTGAAGTAAACATCATGGACATCCGCATGGATCACCTCGGTGGCAACCGGTAAACTGGTACTGGCGAAGTCAGTCAGATTTTGCGGGGTGCCTTTTTTGGCTGTGATGGTGTAAATATAGTCGTGACCCGGTTTGGCAGAGTAATCGGCCCATTGGAAAGACTGAATGGGATGATCGCGGGTGGAGAATTGCGCGCCCACCGGGAAACCCGGATCAGTTTCTTTAAATGCTTTACTGGCAGAGAGGTAATAGGCTTCATTTTCAGTCAGGTCCTGGCGGTGGATGCTGAAACCAAGCAGACCATCGCATTCTGATTCGGGTAGATCGAAACCCAACAGAACCACAAAGGTGCCAGCGATAGCATGCACGCGTAGGCCATTGGTGGTTTGGGTAATGCGCATGAGAACCTCCAGAAGAATGGATACTTATCAGTAAATCCATTGTATAGCGATTAAAGTCAAAAACAAATACCCGTAGCATGAAAAACAGAGTTTGCAAGAAGGATGACTTATTCATAGACAAGGATGTTATTAGTGAATGCATCCTCATCTGGCATTAAATTCAAGGAAAAACATTCTTAGGCAATGTTCTGTTGAAAATTAAGGTGTTAACAATTTGTAAGGAAATTTCAAAGAAAACTTACCTAAAAATGCTATACTTCTTAGCAAAGGTTTTCACGCCCTGGGGGAACTCACCAACTTAACCCTCAAATAACATGCTTGCACATTCTGAAATTGAAAAAAGTTGCCATTTGAAAATCTTCAATCCAGACAAAGTTTCAATCGTCCTTTTCCATTTGTAGAAAAACATTGTAATCATCGTGGAGGAATCTGTGAATTCAAATATTTGTATCAAAAACATTATTCGTGTATTGATTGTATTAACTTTTCTAGTAGCGTTGGCTCCTCAAAAAACATCCTTGGCAGAAGATAATCTACCAGCTTTTGAGGATTATGTGTTTTATTCAAGTTGGGGGGGAGATGGAAAACAGATTGTAGAGCCAGCAGATGTAGCAATTGGGGATGACGGAAAAGTGTATATTGCGAATACAAATCTCAATCGGATAACAATGATCGACCCAGACGGATTTATTTTCAATGAAATAGGCGGAGCAGGAAATGGGGATGGAAGTTTTAGTTCAATTTCCAGTGTAGCCGTAAATACTGCCGGGGAGATCTATGTTGCTGATACCTGGAACCACCGCATCCAGAAATTTGATGCTTCTGGAAACCATTTGCTGACCTGGGGAGGAAATGGCAGCGAGGTTGGCCGGTTAAATTACCCCGCCGGATTGGCATTGGATATTGATGGAAATGTCTATGTTGCAGATAGCGGAAACCACCGCATACAAAAATTCACAGCTGACGGCATATTTTTAAGAGCTCTTGGCTCGCAAGGATCCTATAATAATCAGTTTTATAGTCCACGGGATATAGCAATCAATTCAAATGGGGAAATCTATGTTGCTGATACGTTTAACGGTCGTATTCAACGATTCACAGCCAATTGGGAACACATTTTAACGATTCAAATTAAGGATTCAACCTATGGTGAAACGATCCTGAACCCATTTGGGATCACCATCGATCAGGATAACCAATTAATTGTCACCACTCCGTATAAAATTCATATCCTTACCTCAGATGGTGCTCTTATCAGAGAATGGGGAAATTTTGGAGGAAGAGCTGGTGAATTTTATAACGCCTCAGGAATCGACGTGGATGACCAGGGAATCATCTATGTGGCAGACCAGAGCAATGATCGCATTCAAAAGTTCGATGTAAATGGAAATTTTATAAATATTATCGGTGTAAAGCAGAAGACATCCGGTTATTTTAATATGCCAAATGGCATCACCATCATCAATGATTATATCTACGTAGCAGACGGTGGGATCAATCGTATCCAGAAATTTAATCAGGATGGCACATTTCAATTGAGTTGGGGGAACGATGGAGTGGGGTCAGGGCAATTTAACAATCCTGGTAGTATGGCTGGCGACTCATTTGGAGATATCTATGTGGTTGATTCCTGGAACCACCGAGTTCAGAAATTTGATTCAAATGGCGTCTTCTTATCATCCTGGGGAGGTAATGGCACCGAGGTAGGAAAATTTAAAATCCCAAGAGGAATTGCAATTGATCAGCAAGACAATATATTTATTGTGGATTCTGATAATCATCGAATTCAAAAATTCAATTCAAATCAAGAATTTATCAAATCCTGGGGGGGAGTTGGATCAGATGAGGGACAATTCTCGTCTCCCAGTGGGATAGCCGTGGATTCTACCGGGAATGTTTATGTTGCAGATAAAAATAATAATCGCGTTCAAAAATTTACGAACGATGGAGAATTCATTGCGCAATGGGCATTCATCCGCGACCCAAATTCCCCGCTTTATTATGCAAATCCTTGGGAAATCGTAGTCGATGCCAATGATTTTGTATATGTTACAGGCTTGTATGTGCCTTATATCCAAAAATTCACCAAAGAGGGAGCATTCCTTGGGTCCTATGGGCGCAAAGGATTTAGGCCGGGCGAGTTTGGGAATCGATCAGACTTAGCGATTAATAGTGAAGGCGTTCTGTTTATATCTGATTGGGCAAATAAACGTATTCAGGTGATTTCGCCTTTCCAAAAAGAGATTGATCCGGAATTTGGTTTGGTGGCTAATGGTGGTTTTGAATCCACGCCTGAAATAAAAATGGATTTGGGCACTCCCAATCAATTGTCTTCTACTCATTTATCGACCTCAACATATTTACTTTCAAGTGAAATACCGGCATTAAATGAATGGACATACGGAGGGTCCCTACCAATTTCCATTTCGGATCATGCACAACAAGGATTTAATGCTCTCCAATTAGGAGTGCCTGTTGATCAGGATTTTCAGGGGATAGGCGATGCCTGGGCTTACCAGGTTGTATATATCAGACCTGAGTGGTATTTTCCGGTTCTTTCATTCCAATACAATGTGTTTACCAATGATATCGTTGAATATTCAGACTTTTTAGTGGAAATCCAGGATGGTGTTGGTTTGAACCACCTTGCCACAGTGGTAAGGGACGGGTATCAGTCTGAAACAAAGGAAATACTCCCCGATCCTGGAACAGATTTGGGATGGAAAACTGTCACGTATGACCTCTCTGCATTTCGAGGACAAACCATTCGAATAGCTTTTTCAAACCGCAATTTATTGCCTGAATCAAAAGGTGTCTGGTCATTTCTGGATGATGTAAAGTTAACAGATGAGACTGAATGGGTATACATGCCATTGATCAACCGGTGATATTCATATCTAATGCCTTGTAATCAATCAAAATTCAGCTCACCTTATCTGGTTGGTGCATTGCACTTGAGGATTATGCATAATCTCAGCACTGGCAATTTATGCTGGATATCAATCTGGCAGAAGTGCAGCGCACCTCTACTTTTCTATTATTCCAAAGTTTGAAGAAAAGCAAAAAGATCTGCCAGATCAGCGTCGCTCATTTTCCAGCGCGGCATATCCCGATCCAATGAATCTCCATCCGGATGTTCACCATCGACCACGGCTTTCTTGAAGGTAGCCAGATCGTATTCACCTTCCCCACCGCCATGTTCTTCCATTTCTTCCGCTAATTCCACATAGCGAATATCGGGGGCATCCATGACCGTCATGTGCATGGTATGTCTCCCGCCCTGGGCGGTGGGTCCATGACAGGAGGCACAGGTCAGATAGGATCCCATCATCATGCCTCCCAGCGCTGGACCACCGCTAAAGCTGATTCTTCCACCACGCTCACTGGCGGAGGTAAAGTAAATCCGTTCACCATTTTCCGCGTTGGGCGTGTCATCAATTTTGGATACTGATGAAGATGGGAAAAACGAACTGCAGGCAGCCAGAATTAAACCCACTCCCATCATTGAGAGGATTATTTTTATTTGTTTCATTTTTTGTATCTCCTGAATAACTATTTTCAATCGGTGGGGAGCGCAATGGTTAATGTTTCGCGGCGGAGTAATTGTGCATTGATCGCAACAATAATGGTGGATAAGGACATGAACAGTGCTCCAACAGCCGGTGAAAGTAAAATCCCAACGGGAGCCAACACGCCGGCTGCCAGCGGAAGGGCTACGATGTTGTATCCAGCTGCCCACCACAGGTTCTGGATCATTTTACGATGACTGGCACGGCTCAGGGAAATAATTTTTACCACATCCAGCGGGTTACTTTTGACCAGGATCAGTCCGGCCGACTCAATAGCGACGTCTGTTCCCCCACCAATGGCAATCCCGACGTCTGCTCGTGTCAGCGCTGGCGCATCGTTGACGCCATCCCCCACCAACGCCACCTGATTGCCAGCTTCCTGCAATTCGATCACTTTCTGGTCTTTATGCTCCGGCAGGACTTCAGCAAAGACGCGATCGATCCCCAATTCCTTTGCCACCGACTCTGCCACAGCCCGGCTATCACCGGTAAGCATGGCCACTTGCACGCCCATCTCATGTAGCTTTTCGACTGCCTGTTTGCTTTGTGGGCGGATCACATCTGCGACGGCAAAGGCTGCGATCAATTGCTCATCTGTGGTGAGATACACCACCGTTTGAGATTTTTCCCCGGCGATTTGCGAAAAATTCTCAAGCTCGCCCGATAATGTTTGATCAAGCATCTCCAGCAAGCGCGGACCACCCATATACATGGTTTTTCCATCGAAAAGAGCTTTCACACCTCGTCCCTTAATCGCCGAGAAATCCTTTGTCTCAGGCAGCTTAAGATCACGCTCCTGGGCATTGTTCACGATGGCTCTGGCGATCA
>JAHYJK010000245.1 GCA_019429225.1 Anaerolineaceae bacterium | reverse complement strand
CCATTCGCGCACACTATAATGTCCCGCGCAGAGAAGATCTGCGCTTATCGGATTACAACACACTGGCAAAAGTCATCAACTTCTTCAAAGAAAACGCTGGTGGACAATCAGCAAACTTCCCCTCAGTTGTAACCGCCCCAGAGCCCACTTCTCCTTTGCCAGTACCAACAGAACATTTCAGAGGTTTGCATTTTCTATCTGCCAACACAACAGCAGAATTAAAGGAAAAACTACAAAATTCTTTATCTCAAGCGCAGCAGGGTTCCCTTCCCCCATCTCAATTACCAGAACCCGATCAATTGACTTTGCCGGAACGTCTGGTGATTGATTATGGCAGTCAGGATGAATTTATCAAACGATCCGAAAAGGCACTTAAAGCTTTTGATTCAGATAATCCTTCTATGTGGCAGGCAATGACCGCGCAGGGAGTGTATCGTGGCAGCGGGGTTCCAGCCAAGGTGGCCTTTCTTTTCCCAGGTCAAGGGTCCCAATACGTGAATATGCTGCGTGAATTACGCGCTATCGAACCGGTGGTGGATGCCGTCTTTGTCGAAGCAGACCGGGTGATGGAACCTTTACTGGGCAAACCTCTCACCCATTTCATTTATGCCGAAGGTGACGAAGCCAGCCTGAAGGAAGCAGAGCAGAAATTAAAAGACACCACCATTACCCAACCAGCCGTATTGACAGCTAACGTAGCTTTGTTACGCTTGTTGGAAAAATACGGGTTTAAACCGGATATGGTTATCGGCCATAGTCTGGGTGAATATGCAGCCCTGGTAGCTGCTGGCGTCTTACGCTTTGATGAAGCCCTGGAAGTGGTCAGTGCCCGTGGCCGTGAAATGGTCAAAGTTTCCATGGAGGATAATGGCTGTATGGCAGCTGTCTCCGCCCCCCTCAAGGAAGTAGAACGCATTCTGGGAAGTATTGATGAGTATGTTGTTCTGGCGAATATTAATAGTCCCTTGCAGTCAGTCATTGCCGGTTCCACCAAAGGTGTCGATCTTGCCATCCAGGCCTTTATGGCAGCCAATTTCCAGGCAGTCAAAATTCCGGTGTCACATGCGTTTCACACCAAAATTGTTGCCCCAGCCAGTGAGCCCCTGCGCAAGGTGATTGATCGCATGGATCTGCAAGCGCCTAAAGTCCCCGTCGCAGCCAATGTTACCGGCGATTGGTACCCAACCGACCACGAAGCAATCCTGGATTTATTGGCTGATCAGGTAGCATCTCCGGTTCAATTTATTAAAGGCGCCACAAAACTTTATGAAGGCGGTGCCAGGATTTTTGTGGAAGTCGGTCCGAAACGTGTATTGAATGCACTCACCAGCGATATTTTCAAAGACAATGCTGAAGTGACACTCCTGGCCACCAATCACCCACGTAAGGGAGCATTAACCAGCTTTAATGAAGCGCTCTGTGCGTTATTTGCAGCAGGTTTACCCGCCAGTAAGAAGGACAATCAGGTATCATCGGTCTACCCACCGCTAAATGTGGCAGTCTCTCAACCAGCCATCACAAATGGCCGTGTTCCTCTCACTGGCTCAGTCGTCATCAGCGGTGCTGGATTGGGATTGCCAGGCAAGCATGGTCTGGTATTTGCTGAAGATAATATCCAAAGACTGCTCAAAGGCGAAGTGTTGATTGAGCCGATTCCCCAAAAAACACGCGAGCATATGCTAGATAAACGTGTGACCCGCCTGGTCAAACATGAGGCTGGTGCTTTGATGGTTGACATTGATGATCTGGAAGCGACGGTAAAATTAGCCGGTCAGCGGGGAAGCTTTGATCCTGCCAAAGAGTTTGGGATTCCGGAAGATCGTGTGGATGCTACCGATATCAGCACCCAACTGGCCATCGCCGCTGGGATTGATGCATTACGGGATGCAGGAATTCCTCTGGTGATGAATTATCGCACCACCAGCAAAGGCACTTTGTTGCCCAATCGCTGGATGTTACCCGAAGCCATGCAGGATGAAACCGGCGTCATTTTCGGTTCAGCTTTCCCTGGGCTGGAACGCATGTCCGAAGAAGCCGACCATTACTATACATTCCAGAATTTATTGTCCCAAAAACAACAATTATTGGATGTAATCCAACTATTAAATGGCAGCAATGGCCAGGTGGCTGAGACTTTACAAAATAAATTAGAGCAAGTTGAAGCCCAACTGCAAGCCAACGACTACCATTTCCACCGTCATTTTGTTTTTCGTGTTCTAACAATGGGACACTCTCAATTTGCCGAACATATAGGAGCCCGTGGACCCAACACATCAGTCAATGCTGCCTGTGCCACCACCACGCATGCGGTCGCCCTGGCTGAAGATTGGATTCGGGCAGGACGCTGCCGCAGAGTGATCGTAATTGCCGGAGATGATGTCACCAGTGGTAATCTGGTTAATTGGATCGGTACTGGTTTGATGGCCAGTGGTGCAGCCACGATAGAAGGAAACTTGCGTATGGCCGCTTTGCCCTTCGACCGCCGCCGAAACGGTTTAATCATGGGGATGGGCGCTGCTGCCCTGGTGGTGGAAGCTGAAGACGCAGTGCGCGAACGAGGTATGCGAGGTATCTGTGAGCTGCTCTCGAGCCAGATTGCCAATTCAGCTTTTCATGGCACCCGCCTGGATGTAGCTCATGTCAGCGACGTCATGCAGCGCGTGATTGCCCAGGCAGAGCAACGCTTTGGCATCAACCGACATGAAATCGCTGCTCGAACCGCGTTTTTCTCGCATGAGACCTATACCCCAGCACGAGGTGGTAGCGCGGCTGCTGAAATTCATGCCTTGCGAAAAACCTTTGGAGATCAGGCTAACAAAGTCATCATCGCCAACACCAAAGGCTTCACAGGTCATACCATGGGGGTCGGTGTGGAGGATGTGATAGCCGTCAAAACCCTAGAATTTGGGATCGTGCCACCCATCGCCCATTATGACAAAGACTTTGAACCTGATCCCGATTTAGGCGACCTGAATTTATCACATGGTGGTAATTATCCAGTGCAGTATTCACTGCGTCTGGGTGCTGGTTTTGGCTCACAGGTTGCAATGACTCTCTTACGTAAAGTCGCAGGTGTGGGTGAACGTGTCAATCAGGGACGATACCAACAATGGCTGGCTTCTGTGTCCGGTTATCAACAACCAGAATTGGAAGTTGTACAACATAACTTACGTGTCAAACATGAAGGCGCACCGAAAATAAAACCGATGGTCTCTAACTGGCGATTTGGACAGGGACCTCAGGGTTGGGCAAGTGATGCTCCAGCACCCGTTACAGCGCAGGTGAATGTCATCCCCGAAGTAAAAGCACCAGAACCTCAGCCCATACCACAACCCATTCAGGTATCCGACGAAAAACCAATAAGCGCTCCACAGAATGATGAAGTAGCGCGGGTGGTGCTCGAGAAAGTCAGTGAAAAAACAGGTTATCCGGTGGAAATGCTGGATATGGAACTCGATCTGGAAGCAGATCTGGGCATTGACACCGTCAAGCAGGCTGAGTTGTTTGCCAGTATTCGCGAGAATTTTGGGATTCCACGGCGGGAGGATTTACGGCTCTCAGACTACAATACCCTGCAAAAAGTTGTTCAGTTCGTTCTGGATGCCCAGGCACAGCAAAAACCCGTTGAAGCGGTGGAAGACGAACCCACCGACCAACCCGAGAGTTCGATTTCAAATGAAGAGAACGCCAGCATCAGAAGACGGGTACCCGTTGCCGTTTTACGCCCCCGCATTGATCTTTGCACATCCACTGGCATGGTATTGGAACAGGGTTCACGGGTGATCGTAATTCATGACACAGGTAAAGTGGCGTCAACACTGGAAAAGAAACTGAAAGAGCAGCAGGTGGAAGTTCTGTCGATCCATTCTTCGAACCAGGAAGAATTAATCCATCAGATCAAAGAATGGGTTGCAGCAGGTTCCATTGATGGTTTGTATTACTTACCCACTTTGAACAAGGAAACCCCGTTTAAAAAGATGGGAAATGAAGAATGGCACAGCACGCTGGATTCTAAATTTTACAATCTGGTAACCGCCATCAGACAATTACCTGAGATCAAATTCCTGGTGGTAGCCACACGCATGGACGGCTTGCATGGTTTATCCGCCAATGGCGCCGACAATCCTGTATCCGGGGCAGCTGCTGGCTTTGCCAAAGCGATTGCCCGCGAACGCAATGACATTCTGGTAAAGATTGTCGATTTTTCCAGCAAAGAAAAACCTGCCAGCCTGGCAAATAAGTTGGTTGAGGAAACGCTCTTTGACCCGGCTGTCATGGAAGTGGGCTGGGAAGCGGATCAACGCTTCACCCTGGTGTTGCAGGATTCAGAAATTGAAAGTAAACAAAGTAATCCAATTTCGCAAGGCGCTATTTTCCTCGTAAGTGGTGGCACCGGTGGGATCACAGCTCCGATTATTGAAGATCTGGCTCAGCATTCACAGGGACATTTTTATCTGTTGGCACGCTCCCGATTGCCAGAGAAAGATCATCCCGAATTGGAATTATTGGCCAAAGATCCCGAACAGCTCAAGTTTACGATCCTGCAACGGCTATCCAAATCAGGTCAAAAAGCGACCCCGGCCATTATCAATCAGGAGATCGCTGCACTGGAACGCGCTGCAGCTACATTAAAAACCATGGAAGTGATTCACAAATCTGGTGGACAGGCAACTTACCTTCCCTGTGATGTAAGCGATCAAAACACAGTGAACGAAGTTGTGAAGCAAATCATCCAGAAAGAAGGCCGGGTGGATGTTTTAATCCACGCTGCCGGTGTGGAGAAAAGCCGCAAACTGGACTCAAAAAGCGATGAGGAATTCAGGCAAATTATCAACGTGAAAGCAACTGGTTTTTTCAACCTCTTCAAAGCCCTCGAAAATGAAAATCAATTACCAAAAGCCATTGTCAATTTCAGCTCCGTTGCTGGCCGATTTGGAAACACCGGGCAAACCGATTACAGCGCAGCCAATGATCTGCTGTGCCGGCTCACTTCCACTTTCCGCCAACAATACCCAGAAATTCAGGTTGTAACCATTGATTGGGGTGCCTGGGCAGAGGTAGGCATGGCAAGCCGTGGTCATATCCCGGAATTAATGAAACGCGCCGGGATTGACATGATCCATCCCCAACAGGCTGCTGTTTGTGTCCGGCACGAATTGGAAGCTGGATCACGTGGCGAAGTGGTTCTGGCCGGTTCTCTGGGATTATTCGAAACACAAAAAGACCCTGATGGCGGTCTGGATATTGAAAAAGCAAACATTGCCCTCACCAGTGGTCAACCGATTCATGT
>JAHYJK010000013.1 GCA_019429225.1 Anaerolineaceae bacterium | reverse complement strand
TTCCTATCTCTTTGAAGAAGTTGATGACTTTTGCGAGTGTGTTGTAATCCGATAAGCGCAGATCCTCGCGGCGGGGGACATTATAATGTGTGCGGATGGCAGCAAATAATTCAGCTTGCTTGACAGTATCGACACCCAGGTCAGCTTCCAGATCAAGTTCTAAATCAAGCATCTCAGCGGGATAACCAGTTTTTTCTGCCACCTGCTGGATCACAAATTGGGTGATCTCCTGATCGGATGCCTTTCCACCCGTTTCATTGGCTGCATCGCTTGGTGATGTCTGTACAGATGCTGCTGGTTGCGGGGAAATTTCACTCTGAATCGATGATTTTGATGCTGAGGCTTCCGAACCGGAAGCATTATCCATCACAAACCCGATCACTTTCTCGAGGGTATTGTAGTCGGACAAACGTAAATCTTCGCGCCGAGGAATACCAAAATGCTCGCGAATGGACTGGAAAAGCTCAGCCTGTTTAACGGTATCAACGCCCAGATCGGCTTCCAGATCCAACTCCACATCCAGCATTTCTGCTGGATACCCTGTTTTTTCACTCACAGCCGCCAGGACGAATTCTTTTACAGCTTGATTTTCAACCCACTGGGTTGAGTTGCCATTTGTGGGCTTTGAGGTGACTACCTGATCGACAGGTTTGGCAACAACAGCCGGGATACTGTAGACCGGTTGGCGCTCTTCATGTAAACCCGGTACATATTCTTCCATTACCACATGAAAATTAGTGCCACCAAATCCAAAAGCACTCACACCTGCCCGACGAATTTCACCGACTGGTTTATTCCAGGGTTGCGTCTGGGTATTTACAAAGAAAGGCATATTTTCAAAGTCGATATTTGGATTGGGTTTATGAAAATTAACCGAAGGAGGTAGTATTTTCTGATCCAAAGCAAAAGCTACTTTGGCCATACCGGCAGCACCGGCAGCACTCTTGAGATGGCCAATGTTGGATTTTACTGAACCTAGCGCGATGGTGTGTAGAGGAATTCCAAACTTCCCGAAAACTTCATTCAGGCTGTTAACTTCCACCACATCTCCTACGCGGGTTGAGGTACCATGGCCTTCAATTAACCCTGCACTGGCAGGTGTGACACCGGCATTTTTCCAGGCTCTCTCAATGGCTCTCAGTTGACCCAATGGATTAGGAGCAGTAATCCCTTTGCCTTTACCATCCGCACTGGAACCGATCCCGCAGATGACCGCATAAATCTTATCACTTTCGCGTTCAGCATCTGTAAGCCGTTTGAGCATAAAAATGGCTGTACCTTCACCCATCACAAAGCCATTTGCACCATCCGCGTAAGGACGTGATCCATCTGCGCTGAGAGCACCAATTTTTGAGAATTTGACGAAGGATTCTGGACCCATATTGCGATCTACACCACCTACTAAGACAGTATCATATTGATAATCATTCAACCCCTGAATGGCAGCTTGCAATGCAGCCAGTGAAGACGCACAGGCTGCATCCGTGACGAAATTAGGGCCACTGAAATTGAAAACGTTGGCTATTCTGCCAGCAATAATGTTGGATAATTCACCGGACATGGTGTCTTCGGTGATATCCGGAATCTGGTGGCGAATATTATTCTGAAAACCATCAATCAACTGCTGTTGAATTGCAGCAGGCAGGTTTCTAAAAGTATCGGATTGCTCCAATGCCTGAACATATTCAGGCAGTAGAATTCGCATGGTGGAACGATAATGACGTTCACCTGCGTTCGAATTCCCGATAATCACAGCCATCCTTTCCGGGTCTAGCGTCCGCTCTGGATAACCATAATCGCTGAGCGCCTGGTGGCTGGCTGCGATACCCCATTGTTGAGTAAAATCCATTTGAGCTAAAACGGTAGGTGGAATGGGAATCCGCATTTTCATCGGGTTGAGTTCAAAATTTGTTACCCAGGAACCGATTTTGCTATAGGTCTTATCCGGAATTTTGGGATCAATATGGTAATAAAGATTGGTATCCCATCGATCAGCTGGAACATCTTTGATGGAATAATGCCCTTTGAGGATATTATCCCAAAAGAGTTTTGCATTGGGAGCATCTGGCATGATGGCTCCGATCCCCACGATTGCTACTGGTTTTTGTTCTGACATACGAATTACCTCCAATAATGAGAGTCAATCACCTGCAAAGTAAATAGGTGCATTGAATAAACCTGCAAAATAATCTAGTTTCAGGCTGGGAAGAGATTGGTTTTCCTGGTGTTGGACGAATCCAACACAATTAATCAATGTTAAGACAACAAAACAGGTGATTGTCTACCTTGCAAAAACACCTATAAAAAAAAAGAGTTACGCAAAATAAAAATTAATATGACAATTTTTATAATAATTTCATAATTGAATTGATGAAAATTAATTTGTATACTGTATAGTAACAGTCAATCATCCCATCTTTACCTACACCACAAATCAACTCTCTGATGGGTCCTTTAGCTTGAAAGGAACAATCAAAATGAAACAATCCAGATGGATCGGTCAGACGTTAAATGGGCGCTATAAAATTGAAGAGCTTTTAGGGCAGGGGGGGATGTCAGCTGTTTATAAGGCAATAGACCCTAATCTCAGGCGGGTGGTCGCCATTAAAATAGTCCACCCTCATTTGAGTTCTGACCCATCATTCTTGAGAAGATTTGAGGAGGAAGCAGCGGCGATTGCTTCCCTGCGCCATCCGAATATTGTTCAGGTTTTCGATTTTAATACGGATGAGGATGTGAATTATATGGTGATGGAGTACGTTCCTGGAGAAACACTACAGGCAAGATTACAACGTTTGAACAAAAATCAGAGAAAAATGGCCATCGAAGATGCAATTCAGATTACCACCAATGTGTGTGATGGATTAAGTTACGCTCACAAACGAGGAATGGTGCATCGCGATGTGAAACCCGGCAATATTATGCTGGATATAAACAATCAAGCGGTTCTGATGGATTTTGGGATTGTAAAAATCGTTGGCAGCTCTGCGCATACCTTAACAGGCACAGTGATAGGAACAGCGAATTATATGGCTCCGGAAGTTATCAGGTCTGAACCCGCAGATCAACGCTCTGATATTTATTCATTGGGTATCACTTTGTTTGAAATGTTGAGCGGCAGACCTCCTTTTGAGGCTGATTCTGCGATGACGATTATGTTGATGCATTTAAATGATCCCATTCCAGATATCATGACGATTAGAGATGATTTACCCGAAGAATTAACGCAAATCATAAAAAAAACTTTAGAAAAAGATCGAAATAACCGCTTTCAAACAGCGGATGATTTGGTGAAAGCATTACGCAACTTACACCACCAGATGGAAACAAACGAAATTAAATGGCCAACCGCCTCAGTTTCTGCAGAATTAAAAGATAATGAAGAACAATTGACACATGTTATTCCACCTGAACAACTTCACAAAGAAGATGTAACCATGGTTGACCTTTCCTCTAAAAAAATTGAGCAAGAAGTTACCCGCATAGATCACTCCAACGTTCAAAGAGAACAGGATGTTACTGTCGTAGAACGTTCAAATGAGCCTCTTGCTTCAGAATTGATTACTGCCACTGTGATTGAAAAGCCAGCAAAGTTAGGAGCATCTGATAAGCCCAAAAAGAAACCGAAAATTCTATTTATTGGATTGATTTTGGTTACCTTTGTATTGGTTGTCATTTTTATTGGCATGGCAACCTCCTGGTTTGGCTTTACAGGGGAGAAACCAATTGCAGAGCTAACCCAACCAACACAAAAGCCAGCGAATACGGATAGTCTACACAGCAGTCAATTAACCTTATCGGCAATGGAAGTGATGAATGCTGCCAGGGCAGAGTCGACAAAAAAGACTGAAACAGCAATTCTCTTGCAGGAACAAGAATTTAATGTTTGTCAGTTAACCGATCTGGGAAGTGTATTCGAGAGTACATTTCAACAAACCGTAAATAAAGGGATCATGAATGCAGAAAAAACACTGGGTATCAAGGTTGAGGTCTTACAATCTTTCGAAGAAGGGGATTATGAGAAGCATTTAACAACTTTTGTTGAAAGACGCTGTGACTTGATTGTTTCTGCTGGATACATGCTGGGAGATATCACCATCGCTTTCGCTCAAGCCAATCCAGAGATTAACTTCAGCGTTATTGATGTTGATGTCGATACCGATCTCCCGAACCTATCCTGTCAGATCTATCAGATTGACGAGGCTGCGTTCCTGGCTGGTTATCTGGCAGCAAGAATGACCGAAACTGGATTTGTTGCGACTTATGGCGGTATGCCGCTCCAACCCGTAAAGTTATTTATGGATGGATTTACCCGTGGTGTCAGCTATTACAATCGGGTCAAAGGCGTCAATGTTCAGGTAATAGGTTGGAATATCAATAACCCGGATGGTGGTATGTTTGTTAATTCATTTGATAATATGGATTTAGGTGTGGAGATTGGTAATGAATTAATCAACCAGAATGTAGATATCATCTTTCCAGTGGCAGGGCAGGTCGGTTTGGGCACTGCAATGGTGATAAAGGAGCGAGATGCGGGCTATATTATTGGCGTGGATAGTGATTGGGTGATTGAAAACCCTGAATTTGCAGCGGTTATTCTGACATCTGTATTAAAAAATACCGATGTGACAACATATGAAATTATTCAGAGAAGTGTGGAGGGAGCGTTTGAGGGGGGCAAGTATGTTGGAAGACTGGAAAATGATGGGGTTGGGTTAGCACCTTTTTATGAAATGGAACAAATAATTCCTGAACAAATTAGAATTGAAATTCAGGAAATTCGTGAAAAGATAATCGTAGGGGAGATTGAGTTAAGTCCTATTTATAAAATCAAATAAACTGGAATGTAGGCTTTCATTTACTAAAATTCTTCAAAAAAGTTATGTAATAAATTGTATTCAGTCCTGATTACTGTATAATTTGATCTAGAAAGTCAAATTATAGTAATCAGGTCTATTAACTATAATTCATATTGAATTGAAGGAATTATAAAATGATGAATCAACCATCCTGGATTGGACAGACATTAGGTGGCCGCTATAAAATCGAAGCGTTATTGGGTCAGGGCGGTATGTCAGCGGTGTACAAAGCCTTCGATCTCAACTTGAACGAGTGGTGGCAGTGAAGCTGGTGCACTCGCATCTCAGCTCAGACCAGGAATTTGTCAACCGTTTCGAGGAAGAAGCTTCGGTGGTGGCATCCCTGCGACACCCCAATATCGTCCAGGTTTTTGACTTCAATACCGATCAGGGTATTAATTACATGGTCATGGAATTTGTTCCGGGTGAGACTTTACAGGAACGTCTCAAGCGACTGAATGACAGTAACCGTCGGATGTCCCTGGAAGAAGCTCTGAAAATCACGATCGATATCTGCAATGCATTGAGTTATGCGCATAAACGCGGTATGGTGCACCGCGATATCAAGCCTGCCAATATCATGCTGGATGTTAACAATCAAGCTATCCTCATGGATTTTGGGATCGTCAAAATCATTGGCGGTCAGATGCACACGGTAACGGGAGCCGTTATGGGAACAGCCCGATACATGCCGCCTGAAGTGGTAAGATCCGAACCAGCTGACCAGCGTTCGGATATTTATGCGTTGGGAATCACCCTGTATGAAATGCTGAGTGGAAAACCACCGTTCGAAGCCAATTCGGTGATGACTGTGATGATGATGCACTTAAATGACCCGGTACCGGACATTCGACCATTGCGGGCCGATCTGGATCCACAATTAGTCCCGGTATTGATGAAAGCTTTGGCGAAGGATCGTAATCAGCGATATGCTTCCACGGATGAATTTTCCACTGCTCTTAAAAGAATTCTGCAGGGTTTTGAGAACAAAACTGGAATAGCAGATGAAGGTCAACCCACAGTTTTTCCAGCTTCCATGCCAGTTTCATCGCAACCGGTTGCAACACCGGCAAACGTTTTCTCACAATCCGGTCAAAACAACCCACCCATCAGACCGAACCCCATACCAGTTCCAATGGGGGATCATCAAACTGTTTACGATTCTCCCATGCGGACATCAGTTTCCGGATCTAATCCGGCCTTTCCTATCCATTCTGTGCCCAATATGAATTCAAAACCACAAAAGCAGAAATCGAAACGCTGGATGTGGATTGCCGGGATTGGGGGGGTGCATTTTTATTAATTGTCGGTGTGCTGGTGGTGGGTGGTTTTCTTCTCTCACAATTGAGGGAGAGGCAGACTGCTGATGGTACCGCGACGGATAGTGTGGCGCCAGTAATCCAGACCGAGAATGCCAATGTCTCCTCAGCCAGCCTGGTGGAAGCCACCAATACGCTCGCTCCAACACAGAATCTACCAACGGCAACCTTTCAACCCTCCGCCACGCTGGCTCCTACCGAGGTACCCAGTACACCCACACCGACATACCCAGCACTGTATGTGAAGATCAATGAAATCACATTCACCTCATCCAACCAATATTCGGTGGCTTATGAAACTTTTGGATATACCGAAGTTTTGCCGGGTCAGCATATTCACTTCTTCTTTGATACAGTAAAACCGGAGAATGCTGGCAAGCCTGGCACGGGCCCCTGGATGTTATACGGTGAACCACGACCTTTCACCGGGTATAGTGTCTATAAAATGACAAAAGATGCCACCCAGATGTGTGCCCTGGTTGCCAACGCCAACCATTCGATTATTCTTGAGAGTGGGAATTGCATGGGTTTACCGGTGAACTAGAATTTGTCCTGAGGGGGATTCGGCTTGCAACTGATCAATAATTGGTTTTATTGGTATAATTTAATTGTTAAATAAAGTCAATTCTTGAATCAAAAATAATTAAACTCCATCGAAATGGGGATATGTAAATATGCAAAATCCATTTTTTAATGACGGTTCCGGGCGTAATTTGGGGGATATAAAACTCATTAATCGAGCGGTAATTTTTCGAACGATCAGAGAAGCTGGTGCTATCTCGAGATCAGAACTGGCAAAGGTTTCCGGATTAAATCCAGCCACTGTAACACACATCGCACGGGAATTGACGAGTTTGGGGTTGATTGAGGAAGCTGGCATCACGGAATCAAAAGGTGGTAGACCCTCAACTTTGCTAAAAATCCGCTCACAAGCTGGTTATATTATCGCTGTTCATCTTGATCGGTATTTTATGCGCGCCATGATCACCGACTTGAATTTAGAAGAACGAATTTTTTCGGAGATTTACGCAACCCAGACGGATAAAACCAGCCAGATTAATATTGAAAATTTACTCAATATCATCGATGAATTAGTCCAGAAATCCAAAGTCAACGAGCGAGAACTTGTGGGCATTGGGATCTGCGCTCCAGGACCGCTCAACGTAAAAGAAGGTGTTTTGTTGTCACCTCCTAATTTTCCAGGATGGCCAAGCACTCCGATCAGAAAAATTATTGAAGACCGTTTCCATTTGCCTACTTTTTTGGAACAGGATGCCAACGCCAGTGCTACCGCAGAAAAACTATTTGGTCAGATGCGTGAAGCAGATAATTTTATCTTTTTATTGGCGGATGGTGGACTGGGCGGAGGTGTAATGATTGGTGGTGAAATTTACCATGGCGAAGAGTGCACCGCTGGGGAAATTGGTCACACCACAGTGGACATGAATGGTCCGCAATGTAGTTGTGGAAATTATGGCTGCCTGGAATTATATGCATCACCCCGTTCTGTCAGAAGATATGTGCTGGATCAAATGGAACAAGGCAGACAGGCAGAAACACTCATGATGATCGTGAAGGGGGATTCAAAGCAGGTGTCATTCAAGACAATCGTTGAAGCTGCGGAAGCAAATGATCCGTTGTGCTTGGAAGGTATCGAACGTATGCGAAATGCACTGGCTGCAGGAATTACCAACCTGGTGAATATTTTTGATCCCGAAGCGATTGTTGTGGGTGGAGAAATTGAATTTGCAGAAAAATTACTATATGACCATCTGGTTAACGCGATTAAAACTCGAACATTGTCAGGTTATAAAAAACCAGTTCAGCTTTATTTTTCTGAGATGGGACAGGATGTGCAAATTATTGGCGCATTTTCGCTGGTTTTGAGAGAACTTTTCCAAAATCCGAGTATGTTGCGGAAGTGACGAATACAAAAGCGTGGATGGTAGACCATCCACGCTTTTTGAGAAAAGAATGAACTAAGAAAGCGATCAGCCTTTGCGGCCGGTTGTTGAAATACCTTCCATAAAATACCTTTGACCCATAAAGAACAGAATCACCATTGGTATTGTGACAATTACACTGGCTGCTAACACGATTTCCCATTGCATTTCACCACCCTGTCCAAAACGATCCAGAATTGCTTTTAATCCTCGTGGAAGGGTAAATAACATATTATTTTGCAGGTAAATGAGTGATTTTTGAAGTTCGGCCCAGCTGGCTTTGAATTCAAAGATGAATACTACAATCATTGCTGTCTGGGTGAGGGGCAGGGCAATTTTGTACCACATTTGTAAATAGGATGCGCCATCAACCCTGGCGGCTTCAAATAACTCTCTGGGGAGAGACAGAAAAAATTGCCTCATCAAGAATATATAAAATGCAGACCCAAATAGATTTTGAGCCCAGAGGGGAGTAAGGGAGTTGATCTGGCCTAATTTATCCCAAACCATATAGACGGGAATTAAGGTGACCGCGCCTGGTAACATCATGGTTCCCAAAACCAAACCAAAAAGAAAATCTCTGCCCGGAAAACGGAAGTAAGAAAATCCGAAGGCAACCAGTGAACAACTCACAACGACGGCGATGGCAGCCAGGAATCCTACCAAAACACTGTTTTTTGCCCATGTTAATAATGGGACAGCTTCCCAGACTTTCGCATAGTTTATCCACGCTACCGGATCTGGAATCCATTCAAAATTAAAAACTTCTGAACGAATTTTTAAAGAAGCGCTAATCAACCACAAAAACGGCAGGATAAAAAGAGCAGTAACAAACAGGAGAACAAGAATATATATGGTCTTACTGGCTATCGATTTTGTATTGTTGTTGTATATCTTATTCCAAAAGGTGGTTGGGATTACAGTTTTACCAGATTCAATGTTCACGTCTTATTCTCCTTCGTAGTAAACCCAGCGTTTGCTGAATGCCATCTGAATCACCGTCAGGACCATAACGATAACGAAAAGCACCCAGGCCATCGCTGAAGCGTATCCCATGTTTAGAAATTCAAAGGCTTGACGGAACAGGTAAATCACAAAGAACAGAGCTGAGTCTGTTCCTGTCGATGCGTTCATTTGCCCAAAATACATCGTATAGACTTCCGAAAAAATCTGTAATGAGCCAATTGTGTTTACGATGAGCGTAAAAAATATCGATCCACTGATCATCGGTAAAGTGATTTTTGTGAACTGTTTCCAATTGCTGGCGCCATCTATTCTTGAAGCTTCATATAATTCTTTGGGTACTTCACGTAAAGCGGCTAAGTAAATAATAATTGTTCCACCAACACTCCACAGGCTCATCAGCACGATTCCAGGTTTTACCCAGTTAGGATCTGCGATCCAGTTGGGGCCGTTTATGCCAATAAACTCCAAACCACGATTGATCAAGCCGATACGGGGGTTCAAGAGCCAGAGCCATAAAGTTCCAATTGCCACGGATGGCGTAATGGAAGGCAGATAGAAAGCAGTCCGAAAGAACCCGGCAGCTCGCCTTGGCACATTATTCAACACCACCGCCATGGCTAATGCGACGATTGTGGCCAGGGGAACGTGTAGGATGGCATAAAAGAAAGAATTATATAAGCTTTTGGCAATCTTTGGATCTTTTAATAATTGGGCATAATTATCAAGACCAACATATAAAGGTGGCCGTAGAATGTCGTATTCAGTCAATGATAAATATAGGCTTGCGATCATTGGACCGAAGGTGAATACGATAAAGCCAATTATCCACGGGGAAATAAAACCCAACGCGGCTAAAGTTTCTTTCTTTTGAAGATTCGAGATCCGCTTTTTAGGGCGGATCTCGTTTTGTAATACACTCATTGGTTACCGGCTCCAAGCTTTATCAAGAGCGTCTTGGGCTTCTTGTTGGGCTTGAGCTAA
Source organism: Anaerolineaceae bacterium (assembly GCA_019429225.1). Lineage (GTDB taxonomy): Bacteria > Chloroflexota > Anaerolineae > Anaerolineales > Anaerolineaceae > UBA6170. The sequence continues at coordinate 28,691 of JAHYJK010000013.1, read as the reverse complement.
GGCTTCAGCGGCTGTTTGTTCACCAGCCAGTACGCGGTTGACTGCATCCTGCCAGGCTTGTTTGAATTCGGAACCAGCAGGGCTGGCGGGCATTGAGAATGCATAGTCCTGGACTTCAACGAGGACTTTGACAGCTGCGTCAAAGACTTCGCTACCACTCGGTTGCATAATCTCACCAAAGATAATCTGGTCTGCTAACTTGTTGGCTGTGTAAACACCGGTGAAGGTTGTTCCTTCTTCAGCGCGCATGTCGGCACGAGTTTGTGCAGCAGCAGTCCAGGCTTCTGGGGATGTGACTGTCTTCATGAATGCACAGGCAGCGTCCAGGTTTTTGGAACCACGCGGAATCGCCCAGGTGTTTCCGGTGGCGTAGGTGATGATTTCACCTTCGCGGGTTAAGAATGGGAGAACAGCGAGTTCAACATCAGGTGAAGACCCAACCAGGACGTTTACATACCATTGTTCCATTGGGAATGCGCCTAATTGGTCACTCATGAACTGATTTTGTGATCCAAAGAAATCCCATGTGTCACGAAATGCCATGAAATCCTGGCGTCCACCAGCGGGTTCATGTAACGCAACTGCAAATTCTAACGCTTCAACAACTATTGGATCATCTAACAGAGCAGTACGACCATCATCTGAGAGCATAGCGCCACCATTGGCTGCAACCCAGAGGGGCAGAAATTCAGGCAGTTTTGGATCAAAGCCGATGCGGGTTACTTTACCATCGGTCATACGGGTTAATTTTTCATTAACTTCTTTAATCTTATCCCAGTCACTGGTATCGATATCCTCGATGGCTACACCAGCATCAGCAAGCGCTTTATCGTTGACCAGGACGGTGATGATATTGAAGAATTCCGGGATGCCATATAGAGAACCAGCTACAGTGACCTGTTTAACTGCTGATTCACGGTATTGGGTCATATCGATATCCTGTCGGGCAACACAATCATCTAATGGAAGAAGTGCTCCACGAGTTGCGTAGGTGCTTAAAACGTCACGATTGGTGTAGATTAAATCGGGTACATTACCACTCGCTACTGCAGTGAGAAACTGCTGAGCGTCTAAACTACCTTCAGTCATAACGAGTTCAACCTGGGGAAATTTTTCGATGAAAGTATCCACACGCACTTTGGCAATTTCATCACCCTGGGTGAATCCTAACACATTGAGGGTGCCGGTGACGGGTGAGGGGGTAGCTGTAATGACAACTTCCTGCTCAACAATTTGCTCAATTATTTGAGTTTGAATAACTTCTTTTTCTACTACTTTTTCTACTGTTTCAACAACGGTAGTGGGGGCACAAGCAGTAAAAATGATGGATGTGAGCATGAGAAGGATTCCAACCTTCAAAAACAAATTAAATTTCTTTCCTTCTAACATTTTTCCTCCTTATCGAGATCTAATAATAATATTTCCCTTGCTTGTAATTTTTGGGTCATTACAGATTAAGGGTTGTCTTAAGAACGAACCTGGAAGTGTTTAGCGTTAGTTTGGGTAATACCTCCTTTAGACAATTTGTATTTCAGGAAAAGAAAGAATTAATTCTTTAAAATCCCTTCTATTTGAGCTTTCTGGGTAAACCTGAAAAAGCAAAAAGCTCCAACTGAAAGAATCTATCCTCATGATGGGAATGGTCAGATATTGATTGAAGTTGGAAATGTACAGAAGTAAAATATTTGATTCTAATGAATAAGGAAGTTTTGAAAATGGTGGGTTAGTTTATTGAATCAACAAACTATCTAATAAAAATATTTTAGCACTTATAAAATTGTTTGTCAATACAAATTTGGTTTCGACTTCGTTCAACAATCAGCCATAATTGAAATTGTGCAACCTGGTAAATCAAAAAACAATTTGAATAAAACTGGTTAAGTATGGACAAATCATGTATACTCGTAATAGTTTGTTGAATTGATCAATAAAGAAGATATCATACAGGATTGAATATGCCCATCATTAACGAAAAGAAAAACATAATTGAAGCCGAATCTTATAACCTGGAATTCTCTAAGGATGGTTTATTTGTTTACGTCAAGAATAAATCCGATGAAGTTCTTGCCCAACTCTTTTTGTTCTCAAGTATCCATTCGAGCTCAGGCATGGATGATACGACTCAAATTGGCGATTGGGAATATGAGAAAAGCGAAGATGACATTACAGCTTCCTGCAGCGTTTACAGCTCAATATGGACCCAGAAAAAATATTGGCTGCGTTGTCTGACGGATCGATTCTATTATGGAATTGAAATTGAAGGCAAAGGTTTGATAACCGATACAGTGTATTTTGGAGGATATTGTTCAGGTGTGGAGCGCTGGGGCAGTGGGTATTTTATTTCTGGCCAGAATTTTAAGCAGGGTTGGACACCAGAACCCAACACGCGTGAAAGGATCTATTTCTCGCCAGAAGGATCTGAAAGCATCGATTTGAACGGAGTACCCATTCCCGGTCGGGATGGTTGGTTCTTCACTCCACCTCCTTTTTACTATTCTTTCGAAGGCAAAGATCAATGGTTGGGGTTGGGGGTCTGTTGTGAACCAGGAGAAAACCGGTTCGTCGAGTACCGTTACCAGGGAGGAGACCAAAAATTTTCACTGGAGTTAACTTATGAAGGGCACACACTGGTTAACGGGAAATATAAATTGCCCGAAATTGGCTTTTATTTTTCAAATGACCCCTATGAGGGACTGAAAGGTTATATTCAGGATATTCAGGAAAGAGAACTGGTTCCTGCTGGACACCATAATGAAAAACATACCTGGTGGTATCAGCCAATGTTTTGCGGTTGGGGTTCTCAATGTTATCTTGCTGCGGTTGATAACGCCTATGCTCCCGATTATGCCACCCAGGAAAATTACAACAGGTTCATGCGTGAGTTACAGGATCGAAAAATAAAGGTTGGCACACTGGTAATTGACGATAAATGGCAGAAGGCGTATGGTTTGAATTCGGTGGATGAAGATAAATGGCCTGATCTCGCTGGCTTTATCCGAAATCGACATGAAAATGGTCAAAAAGTGTTGCTCTGGTTGAAATTCTGGGATCCTGAAGGTTTGCCGTTATCAGAGTGTATTACAAATAAGGCCGGCAAATCGCTGTCAGTGGATCCATCTAACCCCGAATATGAAAAGCGTTTTCGGGAACAAATACGATATATGCTTTCAGAAGAAGGATTGAACGCTGATGGATTTAAGATAGATTTCAGTGCCAGAATCCCCAGCGGACCAGGTATTAAAACACATGGTGATTTCTGGGGATTGGAATTAATGAAGCAATATTTCTTGATTTTGCATGACGAGTCAAAAAAAGTAAAAGTGGATGCACTCATCATAGCCCATGCTCCCAACCCATATCTGATAGATTATATCGACATGATCCGATTGAACGATATCAACCCCGGAAAAGATCTGCTTTCTTCCATGCGCCATCGTCAAAAAGTGGCTACAATAGCCATGAAGGATATCTTAATTGATACCGATAATTGGCAGATGGCAAACAAATCGGACTGGTTGGATTATCTAAAAGTACAACCTGAATTAGGTGTACCAGCCTTGTATTATAGTTCACACATTGATCGTACTCAGGAACCATTGACGGCGGAAGATATTGATTTGTTGCATGAAATATGGGAGAAATATCAGCTAAAAGTGAGAAACCATGATTAAATCTACTCCTTTCATTAAAGGCAAACAACTGCATTTTAATGGTAGAACCATCCCGATGCTTAGCGGGGAAGTACACTATTGGCGGATCAATCCTCAGGAATGGAGAACCGTGCTCGAGCGGGTTAAAGAAATGGGGATTCAAATGGTTGCAACCTATGTTTGTTGGGAATTTCATGAGGTGACGCCGGGTGAGTTGGATTTCAACGGTGTTACCGATCCGAGACGTGATCTGGTTGCCTTTTTATCTCTCCTTCAAGAGATGGATTTTGATATCATCGTCCGTCCTGGTCCTTATATTTATAGCGAATGGAAAAATAACGGTATTCCAGATCGCATGACAAAGTATCACCGTCTGGATCCATTGTTTTTATCCGAAGCTGATGATTATATTCAAGCAGTGGTGAAGGTCATCAAACCATTTTTGGCATCAAATGGTGGCAGAATTGTGTTGTTACAGGCTGAAAATGAAATCGATCCCTGGCCAGCGCTCTTTACGGAACCATTAGGATTGGGGAAAAATCCTGGATTGTTTCAGCAGTTTTTAAAAGAACAATATGAGAGTATTGAAGCATTAAACAAAATCTGGATTTCTGACTATTCAAATTTTGAACAGGCGCATGCGGTCTGTGTACTACCGGGTGACCAAACGGAAAAATTGGTTCGGTATCTCGATTTTGTACGCTTCAAACATTGGTTTGTCAGGAGAGCGGCTGAGTGGGCGGTATCTGTGTATCGCCAGGCAGGGGTAGATGTGCCAATTATCCTGAATGGTTATGATGGAACGGGCACGCAACATTGGGGCGAAATGGAGCATGTGGCGGATGTGTATGGTCAGGATATTTACCCATCCAACGAATTTGCTAAATGGCCCGATGAATTTCGTTTCTTGCTCGAGAAAGCAAGATTTGCGCGGGCAATCTCGCGCCTTCCTTACATTGGCGAATTTGAAGCTGGTGTCTGGCATGGCTGGCATTATCTGACCGGTGCGTTAACCGCTAACCATTATCGCATGGCTGCGATTGGCGCATGGGCGGGTGGTATTGTCGGATGGAACTGGTATATGCTGGTGAACCGCGATAACTGGTATATGTCCCCAATCAATGAATGGGGTCGAACCCGACCTGAGTTATTTTCCACCTTTAAAAAGATTGTAGATGTATACCAGGTTTTGGAACCGGCAACTTTATCGCACCCATGTAAGATCGGCGTAACGATTGATCCTTTGCAAAGAAGTTTGGTGAGACCTGGTGAGCCTGTTTTAAAAGCCATTCATGCTGCCGGACTTGATTATGAATTCTTTGATTTGTGGGCAGGGACCTGGGACGCACCGGTTGTATTCTATGCAGGTGGCTCATGGTTGAGTCGTAGTGGGCAGGAGCGGTTATTAGCGTATGTACGGTCCGGTGGTCATCTGGTATTGATGGGTTTGTTGCCTGAGTATGACGAATTCTTATTGAAACACAAATCATTACCGGTTAACCGGGGAGACGGGGTTATCCCAATAAATGGAGCCATCAAAGTTAGGTTGAATGATCACGAGTTTGTTTACCATAGCAATCGTGCAGAATGGTTCGAAACGGTACCCGGTAAGACGATCATCGCAACCAGGGTTTCAACGGACAATCTTTCCAGTGAAGAGCTGGTGTATCAACACTCGCTTGAACAAGGCCAGGAGTACAAGATTGGATTTACCGTTCAGGAAGGCCAGGGCATGATCACCTACCTGGGATTGGATGTTAATCCTGGTTTGTTGAAAAACATCCTGATCGGGATCGAGATCGTTCAGCCGATCGAGTGCAGTATCGCTTCCTGGACGGTGGCTTTATACGAACGCGCAGAATCAAAATTCATCACGGTGATAAATCCTAATCAGATGGCTGGTAGCTGTGAAATCAGACTGAATGACCGCATGCCTGATGGTATTTACATGATTCATGATTTGATGACAGATTACACCTGGAATGTACCCGCGATGAATGGGAAATTATCACTTATATGTTCCTTGCCAGCAAAGGACGCGACTGTTCTGCAGATTCTGCGACAGGATTTGTAAATTCGGATAGAAATGAGTGTGAGCAATGAATAACAATTCCATCTATCATGCAGTGGTAAAGATATCTTCAAATTTGTACCTGTATAAAAACACCTGTCATGTGTATATCATTTGCCAGGGAGAATCAGCAGTTTTGATCGACTTTGGAGATGGTTCTGTTTTGGAATTTCTGGAGGATTTGGGGATAAAAGAGGTGACAGCTGTATTGATGACCCACCATCACAGGGATCAGGCACAGGGTTTGCAAAAGGCTGTGGATGCTGGTATCCCGATCTGGGTTCCGGAGATTGAACAGGATTTATTCTCACAGGTCGATTGGCATTGGCAAGCTCGGAATATTCTTAATAATTATAATGTTCGCGAAGATCGGTTTTCGTTGCTGCATTCGGTCCTGGTTAGTGGGTTATTGCGTGATTATGAGCACTATGATTTTTCTGGCATTAATATTGAAGTTGTTCCCACACCGGGTCATACACCGGGATCCATTTCACTGATTGCCCGAATTGATGGCAAGCAAACCTGCTTTGTTGGCGATTTAATTGCCGGACCAGGTAAGCTGTGGTCATTAGCAGCCACCCAATGGACTTATAATGGCGCGGAAGGAGTGGTTTATTCGATATTATCCTTATTGAAACTCAAGAGAGAAGGTGTGGAGCTTCTTTTACCATCACATGGAGAAATCATCGAAAATACCGAAGCAGCGATTGATCTTCTGATAGCGCGACTGTATTCGTTATTACTTGATCGTGGAGAATTCAAGAACTTACTGAAGAAGACTGAAAATCCCTTCCTTCAAATCACACCACATGTGTATCGAAACGTTACCAGCGAAGCCAATTCTTATGTGATCATCTCGGACTCAGGCAAGGCTATGATTATCGATTATGGCTATGATTTTGTAGGTGGCATGGCTGCTGGCACTGACCGTGCTTCGAGAAGACCCTGGTTGTATACCATCTCAATTTTGAAGGAAAATTATGGTGTGCAAACTATTGATGTGGTTTTACCTACACATTATCATGATGACCACGTAGCCGGGATTAATCTATTACAAAGAGTCGAAGGGGCAAGTGTTTGGGCACCAGAAAATTTTGCGGATATTCTCAAACACCCACATGACTATAATTTGCCGTGCTTATGGTATGACCCAATTGAGCCTGATGAGATTCTTCCACTGGAAAAAACGATCCAATGGGAAGAATTCAAGATTACCTGTTATCCTCTTCCAGGCCATACCCGCTACGCCGTAGCGATTTTATTGGCAGCAGATGACAAACGTATCTTATTCAGTGGAGATCATTACCAGGGGGAAGAAGGTCTGATTTGGAATTATGTATATCAGAACCGCTATGATCTTTATGATTATTTGGAAACAGCGGATTTATATCAAAAGATAAACCCGGATATCATTCTCTCGGGTCATTGGTCTGCATTAAACGTCAAGGAAGGATATTTTCAGAAGATCAAAGAACGAGCTGAAAAACTTGTTGAACATCACAGGAATATATTAATGCTTGAATCGGAGAATCCTGGCATCGAAGGTTTTATTGCTCGTATATCACCTTACCAGGTCCAGAAGAAACCTGGTGAATCGGTTCATTATCAGTGTGAGATTATGAATCCAATGGATAGTGGGCAGCTCATAAAGACCAGTCTGGTTTTACCGGAAGGATGGGAAGCCATTCCAGCACGGATTGAAAAAATTGTTAAGGCTCATCAGAAAGTTACCTTGGATTTCCATGTACAGATTCCAGACGGACAGGAACCATCCAGACGAATTCGGATCGCTTTGGAGGTAACTGTCGGTACCCGGTTATTTGGTCAGCAAGCCGAAGCATTAATCACCATTGCTTAATAAAAGTTATGATCATTCAGTACGAGACAAAATCCTTACCTGTCCTGCATGCATGTGATCTTGTCATTCAGGGCGGTACATTTTCCGCACTTTCCACGGCTTTGGAGGTCGTTGCGCAGGGAAAACGAGTCACTGTGATTGAATCACGCACCTATCTGGGATGGGAAATGACTGCATGTCTGCGTCCATGGATTCACAAAAGTGAGCTGGAAACCTTCCACATCCTGCCACCAATCATTAAATCCATCATAAAACCAGATTGCTATAAACTGGTCGGCGATGAACTTATTTTCAGCGTCGATAAGATCAAAGTCAACCTCGAAAGTGTCCTTCTGGCAGCAGGCATCAAAATTCTGTATGCTTCAAGGGTGATTGACCCAATTATTGTCCCAGGATCGTTTCGGGGAGTAGTGATTGGTAACAAATCCTGCCGCCAGGTGATTCAATGTGATGAGTATTTGGATTTCTCCATGTCTGGCTGGGAATCATCTCTTTCAAATAGTCCGGATATTGTTTGGAAAACGCTGGAGTTTACCGATCTCGAACTTTCAGCATGTCAAAACATCCCTTTACCTGAATTTTTAGGCGTGGAAGCAGGAGTTTTTAAATTCCATAGAGGATTTTTTAATGAGCGACATTGGTTGGTTGAATTTCCTATCGTCATCAATAAACTTCAAAGTCGTAAAAATTTGCACAACCATGAATTATTTTTACAGGACCTGGTGTATCAAACTACTCGATATTTATTAAGGACGCAGCCTGCATTTAAAGGCGCTTATTGGGCTGGAGCATCCTATGATTCATATCCGTGGGCAACTGGATTGCTTGAGAATATTTTAAGGTCTGAACCAGTCAATGAGGATTGGAAAGAAACCAATCCTTCACCTATGACTGATGAGACTGTCATCTGTGTCAGTGAAATGGATGTGTTTTCGCGCACAGCAAGCCATCACGTAGGTGTACCTGGCAGAGAGGTACAATTTGTCCAAACAGTGGATGTTTTGGTGGTGGGTGGCGGGACCAGTGGGACAGTCGCTGCTATTACCGCAGCCGAAAACGGCATGCAAACCATGTTGGCGGAGACGAATCCACGTCTGGGTGGCACAGGAACCATCGGTGGTGTGCATAGTTATTGGTATGGACGGGAAACAGGGTTCAGCTCCCGATTGAGGAAAGAAATCGAAGACCGGCACCTTGAATTGCATCAGGTAATCCCGGAAGGAAAGATTCCCAAATGGAATATTGAAACAAAAGCGTCAGCCTTGCTGACATTTGCCCGGGAATGTAATGTTCAGGTAGTTTTTAATTGGCTTGCGATTGGAACCCTCACGGATGGTCAAAGGGTAATGGGTGCTGTGTTTGCTACCCCGACTGGTCTGGTCGCGATCGAAGCCAGGGTGGTCATCGATGCGACCGGAGATGGCGATCTGGCTGCATTTGCAGGTGCAACGTTTACCTATGGTTCACCTCGAAACCGATCGACGATGTGGTATTCACTGGCGCAATACGTTGAACCAGGTAAAACGAAAAATAATTTCACCAGCATGGTGGATATTGGCAATATTGAAGATTATACCCGGGCAATCATAGCTGCCAGACGCTGGGGCGGAGAATGTACGGATCATGGAGTCTATCTTGCCACCCGAGAAAGCCGGCAGATACGTGGGGAAACGCAGATTACGCTGACCGATCAATTAAGACAGCGGAAATATCCGGATGTCATCCAGATTGCCTTCAGTAATCATGATGTTAAGGGTCACAGTGATTCTGATTGGTTAAGAGCCGGGTTGATTCCCCCAAATCTGGAGATTGAAATACCGTTGGGCGTGGTAATTCCGGAAGGACTGGAAGGACTGCTGGTCACTGGAAAAGCTATTTCGGCTACACACGATGCACTGCCATCCATTCGCATGCAAAGAGATCTGGAGAACCTGGGTGGGGTAGTTGGCATCATTGCCGCAATGGCTGTCAGGCAGGATAGTTCACTTCGAGCGCTACCGATACGAGATATTCAAAAGAAACTGGTCAATGAAGGAATATTGCCAATATCCGTCCTGACTCGCTCAATTTCACCACCGATTTATGATGTAGACAAATTGTTGGGTCAATTATCCGCGGAAAAACCCTTATTCGCCTATTCTGATATGGAAATGGATGAGATTTACCGTGGCATCATTCCTTTTGTGGAGATATGTTGCCTGGCAGAAGCTGCGTTGCCAAAGATTCGGGATGCCTTTTTGAGAGCAGATGGAAAGCGCCAGATGCTACTGGCGCAGGTACTGGCAATGATGGGAGATGCAGGGGGGATAGAAGTTTTGATGGATGAAATCATGGAACAATTGGCATCCGGTCAGTTACCCTCCAGATCACAATCGATCCGAAATACACAACTTCCACCTGATCAGGGCGCTATGCCGGATGTCGTTTACTGGTTGTACTCGCTTGGCATGGTTCGGGATCCACGGGCGATTTTAATGTATAAAGAAGTTGCCAATGCTATATCCAGTACCTCTGTCGAGGATTTTTACTCACAAACCAGAGGAATATTTTATTATATTGATGCAATCTGTTATGGCATGGAACGTCTGGGGGATCAACGCTGTTCAGCGGTTTTAAACCAACTCCAGGAACTTCCTTATTTCCAAAATCAGGTTTTGACGGATGTGATTCAGGAAGATTTTGTGAAGGACCGCCTGGCTTTCCTGGAACTAACAATAGCACGCGCGATGATTCGTTGTGGTTTAAAGGAAGGTATCCCCATCTTGATAAAGTATCTTGAAGATGTGCGTGCTTCCTTGAGAGAACACGCCTACGAATTGCTGGTGACTTACACAGGTGTGGATTTTAAGCTCGACGTGGAGGAATGGACCCGCTGGTATGAACAAAGCGAAATTAACTTGACACCGGTGCCCGATACAAGCTTGAATGATGCCCAAAAACAATGGTGATTCGCTTCAGTCATTCAGTCCATGAATAGCAATTCCTATGGCTCCATATAAGGCGGTATCATACCCCAGATGACTCAAGCTCACTTCCGGAGGTGGCACAATTTTTAAGTTCTCGCGCATGACGCTGGCAGCATTCTGAACGAAAGTTTCACCTCCGCCAATGGCAATACCACCTCCAATGCGAATAATGTCGGGAGTGAGAATGGCGGCCAGATTGCGCAACCCCTGACCGAAGTTATAGGCCACTTCTTCCCATTCTGCGCTGGATAATTCTTCGGCAGGTTTACCATAGATGCGGCGGATACCATTTCCAGATATCAACGCTTCCAGGCAATCTTTTGCCCCACATTCGCATTGAATGGCATCCGGATTCACACAGTGGTAAGGAATTGACTGGTGTCCAATTTCCGGATGGGTTCCATTTAAACCTCGATAAACTTTTCCATCAATTAAAAAGCCACCTCCCATGCCGGTACTGAGCGTGATGTAAAGAAGTTTGGAAGCTGTAATTTTTGAGGAGTAATACTCACCAAGCACGGCGACATTTGTATCAACATCCACAAAGAATGGACATTTCCATTGATCCTCCATTATATGTTTGAGGGGGATATTATTCCAGGTTGGTTGGTGAAGCGGAGATACAATACCCTGTTCCCAAACCAAAGGACCACCAATCGCTGCGCCAATACCCAGGATTTCTTCACCGTGGCTGACATCGGTGATCATTTGGTTCAATAAGGCTAAATCTGATTTGAGATTGAAGGTATTATCGGCGCGGGTACGCTCGATAATATTCCCGTTCTGGTCTGCGCTTGCGACCATAAATTTTGTACCGCCGATATCAAGGCCGACGAATAAAGACATATAAAACCTCTGTGGATAAAATATTTGCTAGATAATTAGACAGGGCAGGGGATAAATTTACCTGATCTAATGTTAATAAGATGAATAGTAAAGTTCAAGAAGTAATTTTAGGATTAACATTATTAGAATGCTTTTGAAACTTTGTTAACAGTTTCATTGACAATTGGGTAATATAAATGTAAGATGTAGTTAGTTGTTTGAAGCAATAAACTAACTTTATTATATAACAAATTTCACAATCTGCGCAATCAATTTTTATATTTTGTAAAATGAATTTGAAAACATGATTTCATCATTAAATAAATATATCAAAATTAAAATGATCATTATATAAGACCATCTAATTGAAAGGTATCAGACTTATGTCTCATGTTTCAATTCAAAATAAAGTAATTAAGGTGGGAGAGCTGGACGTACCGTTGCTCAGCGGTGAGGTTCACTATTGGAGGCTTGATCCGGATAATTGGAAACCAGTATTAAAAACTGTTTCCGAGATGGGCATAAAAGTGATCGCTACCTATGTCTGTTGGGATTATCATGAAATTTCACCTGGGGTTTATGATTTCAAAGGGAAAACAAATCCACGCAGAAATCTCACAGGCTTTTTGGAGTTGTTAACAGACCTTGGCTTCTGGATCATTTTTCGTCCAGGACCTTATATCTATAGTGAGTGGAAAAATGGTGGCGTTCCGGATGATGCAGCCAGATATCACAGGATGGATCCAGCCTTCCAGGAACGCGCCTTGCAATACATGCAGGCGGTGACTGAAGTAGCCAAACCATACCTGGCGACGAACGGTGGCAGGATACTCCTCTGGCAATCTGATAATGAAATTGATCCCTGGCCGCACTGGTACACCGAACAATTGGGCTTGGGCAAGCAATCCGGACCATTTCAGGATTATTTAAAAACGCGCTATCAGAATGTAAACGAATTAAATGCAGCCTGGCAAACTAATTATGCATCTATCGAGCAAGCGCGAGCAGTGATCGCTTTGTTTTCCGATGAACCCATAAAATTACGTCGTTATATCGACTTTGTCGATTTTCAACATTGGTATGTCAATCAGGTATCTGAATGGGGGGTTAAGGCATATCGGGAATTGGGTGTCGACGTTCCAATTTATCTGAATGCCTATAGTGGTGTAGGGACGCAATCCTGGTCAGAAATGGAAATGATAGCAGATCTGGTTGGAACGGATACATATCCAACCAATGAATTCAGCCATTGGCCAAACGAACACCGAAATTTTCTGGACTCAATCCGCTATACTGCTGCCATGTCCAAATTACCATACATCGCAGAGTTTGAAGCTGGTACCTGGCATGATTGGTTAGGTGATGTCGGTATGCTTTCCACTAATCACTATTTGATGGCTGGCATTTCAGCCTTGAGTGGTGGTGTCGCTGGCTGGAACTGGTATATGCTGGTAAACCGCGATAACTGGTACCAGAGTCCCATCAATGAATGGGGTAGAACTCGCCCGGATTTATTCGCTGCTTTTCAGCAGATGGTCTCACTCTACGATGAGGTTCAACCGTACACCTGGGAAAAACAGACCAACACTGCATTAACATATAATCCTCAACAGCGCGCCTCGGTTCGCCCAGCGCAACCGCTGTTCCAGGCAGTTTACGATGCCGGTGTGGATTATGTTTTCTTTGATACCGTACGCGGCGAATGTAAACAAAAAGTTTTGTTTTATGCCTGCGCGCATTGGATGGCACGCGCTGTTCAGGAAAAACTAAAAAATTATGTTTTAGAAGGTGGAAATCTGGTATTTTTTGGAACATATCCATATCTGGATGAGAATCTTCAACCCTGTAACCTGTTGGAGATTGTGGAACCGGATGGGATCCTGAAAGGGCTGCCAAAAATTGATCTGGCACTTTCCATCGGTGCTGCATGCAGTGCTGAGTGGTTCTACAATTATCGGGATGTTCCAGGCACACCGATTTATGCGAAACGCCTGGCTCCAAAGTCGATTGTTGCGGAAGAAAATTCTTTGCAATGGAACCTGCAGAATGAGGAGCAATATATTGTTGGCTATAACCAAAATTTGGGCAAGGGGAAAATTATCCAATTGGGCGTTAACCCTTCCAAAGAATTGATCCTGCAAATCCACCAGCATCTGTCTGTTAACATTCCGGCCCGTTCACTGACACCTGGAATCCAGGTAGCTTGTTTTAAACGTCAAAACGAACTTTTCCTGACAGTTGTTAATCCATCTAACGAGGATAAACATGTAGTTGTTGAAATCGACCAGACTTTGTTACCTGAGGGTACAATAACCATAAAAGATTTGCTAAACAGGAAATCAATCCCTCAGAATCAACCCCTGACTTTTTTTGTCCCTGCTAAGAACGGAACAGTGATTTCCCTTAAAGGAGACTGAGCATGCCAACCCTTGCAATCATTCACACAACACCTGCCACAGTGGTTAATTTAAAGAAATTGGCGATAGAAACAATTCCTGATCTGACTGTCATCAACTTCATGGATGATTCCATTTTGCCACAACTGGCGAATAATCAAGCGAATCTGGCTGATGTCGAGGAACGTTTAATCGCGTATGCCCGCTTTGCAGAGCAGGTTGGAGCAGACATCATTTTGGAAGCTTGCTCTTCGGTTGGAGAAATCACCAAAAAAATGCGCATGGTTGTCAAGATCCCGGTTGTTCGAATCGATGAAGCAATGGCAGAATCGGTGGTGATGCAGGAAAAAAAGATTGGCGTTGCTGCCACGCTGGCCACTACCCTGAAACCTACGATGAAATTACTGCAAGAAAAAGCAGATCTTCTGGGAAAACAAGTGCACCTCACACCGTGCTTGATTGAAGGCGCTTATCAGCGGATATTGAATGGCGATCAGGCAGGACATGACAAACTGCTGATGGATGCATTTTCTTCCCTCTTGCAGGAAGTCGATGTGATTGTTCTGGCACAGGCATCCATGGCTGGCGTGGCTGATAAAATGCCAGAAGAAACTCGCGCCAGGTTTTATAGCAGTCCATCATTAGCTATGAATCAGGTGAAGACACTTTTACTGCAGTAAGAAAAGTTTTATTGAGTTTACGAAAGGAGTAAACCAGACCTATGAGCCTCATGGCAATCGATATTGGAACGACCCATTGCAAAGTTGGTTTATTTAACAGCAATGGTTTACCAATAAAAATTGTCTATCGACCCATGCATACGCATCACTCTGTCGATGGGGGTTCATATTTTGATCCGGATGAGTTGATCAGGTCAATTACTACTCTTTTCCTAGAAGTTCTGGCTGAAAATTCAGATAAGGTTGACGCTGTTGGCATCACCAGTATGGCAGAATCAGGCATATTAGTTGATAAAAAATCGGGAACGGCAGTTTCAAAAATTCTCCCCTGGTTTGATACTGACTCACAACCGGTGGCCGAAAAAATAACATCAGAATGCGATCCCCTGGAATCTTACACAAAATTTGGATTGAAGGTAACGTATAAAGCCAGCCTGACAAAAATTCTGAGGATAAAGGAAATATTCAATCTCTCCCTGCAGGATAAGGTCTGGTTATCGGTGGCTGATTTTGTGGGTTGGTGGTTGACTGGAAATTTTCAGACAGACGTTTCCCTGGCGTGCAGAACCCTCGCTTTCCGGTTGGATCAGCGTCAGTGGGATCGGGAATGGTTGAAAAGCTGGGGATTGCCTGAGGATCTATTTCCACCTGCGTTTGAATCCGGAAGACGAATGGGCGGAATCAAACGTACCGATCTCAACCTGCAAGTTGGTACGCCTGTATCCATCTGCGGGCATGATCATGTCTGCGCTGCAATATCGATGGGGGCGGTGAATCCTGGAAGCGTATTTGATTCTATAGGAACCGCAGAAATATTAATTGGAGCCATGCCTGAACGACCATTGTCCGAGAGGGATTTTTCGAATGGGCTGTTGTGCGGTTGCCATACCATTCCGGATATGGGTTACTGGTTGGGCGGTATCTCGTCTTCTGGTGGTTCCATTGAGTGGTTTCGAAAATTATTCAACTTACCTCGTCAGGACTATAAAGATCTGGAGAAATTGATATTATCAGCTCCGGATGAACCGACAAAATTGTTGTATTTCCCTTATTTACTGGGCAGCAGTTCACCGCATACGCAAACTTCTGCGAAAGCTGCAATCATTGGTTTGACCGCCAGGCACACATCTGCAGACGTATACAAAGCCATCCTGGAAGGAACAGCTTATGAATTGGAAGTGATTCGCAGGGCTGGTGAGAAAATGAGTGGGGAAAAGATTACCACTTTGATGAGCGCTGGTGGTGGTTCACGCAACCAGACCTGGATGCAAATCAAAGCGGATGTAACTGGATGTGACATCCGGGTTGCAGCGCAACCGGAAGCCACATTGTTGGGAGCAGCCATATTGACTGGAATAGGCAATGGGATTTACCTTGATTTAAATGATGCCTATGCAAATATTCATCCCCATCAATCAATCATTAATTACACACCAAATTCTGAAAAACATCAAACCTACCAGGATATTTTCGAACATGGATATCTGGCATTTCAGGAGCCCATCAGGAAATATGGACACTGGGTAGAACTAAATAGGAGATTTAATGACACGTAAAAAAAATCTATGTACCTTGAACGAAGTTTTGCCCATGGCTGAACTGGGTGGTTATGCGGTTGGCTCTTTCTCTCCCCGCTATACCGCGATGATCAGACCAGTTTTGAGAGCCGCACAGGCATCAAAGTCGCCCATCATTGTTCAAATTTCAGAAAATGAGTTTGGCTGGTATCGGCTGACCCCGCAGGAGTTTGCAGAAACCTTTTTTGCAGTTTTACAGGAAGAAGCGATAACAGTACCTGTTGTTTTACACCTGGACCATACACGCCATCATATAACCATCCAAAAAGCGATTGAAGCCGGGTTCAGTTCGGTAATGATGGATGCTTCCAGTAAACCTATTGCTGACAATGTGGAATATTCAAAAACCGTTGTTGAATATGCTCATCCGAAATTTGTGTCGGTTGAAGCGGAATTGGGACGCATCGGATCGGCTGACTTTATCGAAACAGATACGGATGAAGAATTATTTACCAAACCGGAAGAGGCCAGGTGGTTTGTCACTGAAACTAAAGTAGATGCATTGGCTGTCTCAGTTGGTACCGCCCATGGTGTTTATACGGTTCGAAAACCAAGAATTGATCTGGAAAGATTACAAAAAATACGAGCGAAAACACCGGTTCATCTGGTTTTACATGGCGGATCAGGCGTGCCGGCTGCGATGATTAAGGAAGCCATTCGACTACCCGGTGGTGGAATCAGCAAGGTGAATATCGCCACGGATTTGGAAATGGCTGCCCTTAAAGCGCTTGGGCGTGGTGAGCGTTTATTGAATTCAGAAATGAACGCATTATCTTCACAAAAAATTAAAGTAGCTCAGGATGCTGTGTTTGAGGTTGTGATCGAAAAAATTACCCATTTTGTTGACAGTGCAGGCAAAGCGGAAATTCGTTGAGGAATTTTTATGGGAAATAATTATTTTGATATCCGTGGCGTGGTAGAAGGTTTTTATGGATTCTTCTACACCCCTATGGAGCGAATGAACCTGATCCAATTTTTGGGCAAAACTGGTTACAATGCCTATTTCTATGCGCCTAAGAATGATCGCTACCATCGTATCAGGTGGCGTGAACCCTATCCGATTAAGGATATAGAAATCTTCGAAAAGACAATCCTGGTTGCAAAACAGAACCGTATCAAATTTTGTTATTGCATCAGCCCGGGAACATCGATTTGTTATTCCTCGGAGCGCGATTTCGAGTTCATAGCTGAAAAATTTCTAGCTTTTTATAAGCTGGGGGTTCGCGATTTCTCTCTGTTGTTGGATGATATCACCCCGGAATTTTCTTTCGAAGAAGATTATCTCCGCTACCCATCCTATGCCGATGCCCATGCTGATTTGTGTAATCGGGTATTCACCTGGCTTAAAAAATTAGACAATGAGGTTCAGTTGAGTATGTGCCCGACCGATTATGCAGGTTCAGAACCCTTCAGCCCATATATTTTTGAATTGGGTCAGAAATTACATCTGGACATCATGATCATGTACACCGGCACGCAGGTTTGTTCAAAAGAGATTTCCGCTGTGGATGCCCGAAGATTTGGCGAAGCAATCGCTCGCAAGCCATTGATCTGGGATAACTATCCAGTCAATGATGGGGGAATGGATGTGGAAATCCACATTGGACCCATTCGTGGCCGCTCCGACGATTTGTACCGGCACGTAGCAGGCATTCTGGTCAACCCGATGAATCAAGCGGAATCCTCCAAAGTTGCGCTGGCTACATATGGCAACTATTTTGTCAATCCAATGGAGTATGATCCTGATGTTGCATGGCAATCTGCACTGATGGATGTCGCCGGTACAGATTTCGCAGAAGATCTCCAGTTGATCGCTGAGAATGCTTTGCGATCCTGTCTGGGTACACCTGAAGCTAAAAAACTGGAACAATTGACAAAAAATGCAATTTTGTCCATCCAAAATGGTTCGTCTGCTCTAACAGATCCGGATGTAATTGCTCTGGAACAGTATTTAGATCGGATCGCGGATGCCTCCTATAGGATCGTAAACGATTGTCCGAACACAGCCTTGCGCAATGAATTACTTCCCTGGCTGGAAAAACTGGAGAATTGGGTTTCCATTGGTAAAAACACGATACTCGCATTGCGTGTAGAAGAAAATGGTAGCGATCATCAGAAAATTCTGCCGGAAATTCACTATACACTGAAAGCAATACATAAAAATTCCAAGCGAATCATGGGTGAGTCGCTATTGCCATTTTCCGAGCTTGTATTGGATAAATATGAAACGAGATGAAGTGAGAATCTCACCAAAAAATCTATAATATGAATAAAAACTACCATGAAAAATTAACAGAAGCCATGCATATATAGAAAGCGAGCAAATAAAAATGAAGAACAAGAAACTACACATGATTGGAAATGCCCACATAGATCCGGTTTGGTTGTGGCAATGGCAGGAAGGGTTTCATGAAGTAAAAGCTTCCTTTCGATCGGCTTTAGATCGGATGAAAGAATATGATGACTTCATCTTTGTTTCCAGTTCAGCGGCTTTCTATGAATGGGTTGAACAATCGGACCCGGACATGTTCGCAGAGATTCAAGAGCGGGTGAAAGAAGGTCGTTGGGGAATTGTTGGAGGTTGGTGGGTAGAACCGGATTGCAACATACCCTCCGGTGAGTCTTTTGTTCGCCATGGCCTTTATGCGCAAAGATTTTTCAAATCCAGATTTGGTACCATCGCGAAAACCGGTTTTAATGTCGATAGTTTTGGACATGCTGCCACCATCCCTCAAATTTTGAAAAAAAGCGGCATCGACCAATATGTTTTCTTGAGACCCACGCCACATGAAAAGAACCTGCCAGCCAGATTGTTCTGGTGGGAGTCGAGTGATGGCTCGCAGGTATTAACCTTTCGAATTGCATTTGAATATCTATCCTGGGGCAAAGAAATTTCCACCCATGCCATGCGTTGTGTTGAGGAAATGAAAGATCCGATAGACGAATTTATGTGTTTTTATGGTGTTGGTAATCATGGTGGGGGACCAACAATAGAAAATATTGAAAGTATCCACCACCTGGATCGGGATGAAAATTTCCCGTCTGCGCTGATTTGTTCAACCCCGGAAAATTATTTCAAAACAGCTGTAGAAAAAAAATGGCCGATTCCCGTCGTGCGGGATGAGCTTCAAAACCACGCTAAAGGATGCTATTCGGTTCATTCTGGCATCAAACAATGGAATCGCAAGGCTGAGAACATACTACAGGCAGCTGAAAAGTGGTCTTATTTGGCAACCAGTTTTTTGGGGCAACCTTATCCCAACGACTTCGAGCATGCCTGGAGACAGATATTATTCAATCAATTTCATGATATTCTGGCTGGAACCTCTTTAAAGGAAGCTTACGAAGACAGCCGCAATAGTTTTGGCGAAGCCCTCGCCATTGCAGATCGTAATTTGAATCTGGCACTGCAATCATTTGCTTGGAAAATTGGTGTTCAGCAGGAAAATGGAGTCCGTCCACTGGTGGTTTTCAATCCGCATACCTGGCCGGTCAGTTCAAATATCGAAATTGAGTCACGCAACTTGCCAGAAACAGCCGTATTGGTGGATGATCATGATCAAACCATCCCGCACCAAAAAGTGCATTCATCCAGCGTGACGGACCGGGTGCGGTTGAGTTTTAACGCAGATTTACCTGCATTGGGGTATCGGACCTATCGATTGATAGAGAATGGCGAGCACCGCAAAAATGAAATTGCATTACCGAAATTGGAAGCGACCGATACCACCATCGAAAATCAATTTTTCCGACTTGAAATTGATAAAGCCACAGGTAGTATCGCCAGTTTACGTGATTTGCGGCTGGATCTGGAAGTCTTTTCGGATAAAGCTGCCAGAGCAGTTGTGTTGGATGATCCGAGTGACACCTGGGGACACAATTATTATGTCTGGAATCAGGTGATTGGTGAATTTCAGCCATCCGGTGTGCGATTGGTGGAGTATGGTCCGGTGAAAGCGGTGATCCGCGTGATCAGTCATTATGAATCCTCAAAATTGATGCAGGAATTCTGTATGTATCCTGATAAAGACCAGATTGATGTGAAGGTGACCGTCGATTGGCGGGAACATTACAAAATGCTCAAACTACGTTTCCCGGTTAATGTGAAATTTATGAAAGTTACCCGCGATATCGCCTACGGGCACATCGAAACTTTCGCGAATGGGGAAGAATTTCCATTCCAGCAGTGGGTGGATATATCCGGCACTGCCCGTGAAAAGGAAATGAGCTATGGTTTCAGTTTGCTGAATGATGCCAAATACAGTCTGGATGTTAATAATCGTGACATTGGAATGACAATTCTGCGTAGTCCGGCGTATGCGCACCACATCCCGGCAGAAATTAAACCGGATGAGGACTATCAATACATGGATCAGGGACTGCAGACATTCTATTACAGCATGTATCCCCATAAAGGGATCTGGGAATCGAGTGGAACTGTGCGAAGGGCTGTTGAATTAAACCAGAAACCAATGGCTTTATTTACAACATTTCATCCGGAAGGAAAATTGCCACAATCGGACTCCTTCATTCAAGTTTCACCAGACAACGTGATGGTCACGGTTCTGAAACAGGGGGAAGATTGTGATGATTTGATCCTTCGGGCCGTAGAAACCAAACAGGCAGTCACGCAAGCCATCATAGAGATTCCACATTTAGGAAAAGTGATCGAGGCGAAATTTAATCCTTGTGAGATTAAAACTTTCCGAATTCCAAAAGATATGAATTTGCCAGTTCGCGAAACCAATCTACTGGAAGAAGATTGCTGATTGGAGTTTTAATGGATCCAAAAATTTACCTTAACGGAGATGATTGGTGCTTCAAGGAGTTTACTGGAGAGGATTGGCGCTGGCGGAAATCCCATCTGAGGAAGACAAACGACCGTTATTTCTGGGGCACCGGATCTGTTCCGGGAAGTGTTCAGCATGATCTCTGGAAATCTGGTGAAATCGCAAATCCCTATTTCGAGCGAAACACCATGCTCTGTGAATGGGTACCGCAAAGAACCTGGGTTTATAAAAAAGAATTTCAGGTACATGCAGAATTAGCTGGCAAACGCTTCCACTTATGCTTTAAAGGTGTGGATTATGCCGCCCATTTTTATCTGAACGATGAATATCTCGGTTATCACGAAGGCATGTTCACCCAGGTACACTTTGATGTAACCAATCTGATCAAATCTGACGAAAAAAATTTAATAGCAGTCGTGCTGATGCCAGCTCCATATGAACAACCCCAGGTAGGATATACGAGTAAGGTAAAAACGCACAAAAGCCGCATGGGATATTGGTGGGATTTTAATCCACGCATGGTACACCTTGGTATTTGGGACGATGTTTATCTGGAAATCAGTGAAAATTTGCGTGTAGCAGATGTTTTTGTACGACCCATACTCGAACCTTCACATAATAAAGCCCGCATCAATCTGAGTGTGGAGCTGGAATCGACTATTGCAGCGAATGTGGAGCTAACCGGAGACATTCAATTCCAGGGCAAGATCATTGCATCCTGCCAGCAAACCATTCAATGCGATGTAGGAAGAACCACACATCAATTATCAATGGAGATCGAACATCCAGCTTTATGGTGGCCGAATGGGGCTGGAGAACAGAATTTGTATCAAGCTTCCCTGGAAGTTATGGACGAATCTGGTTTATCGGACCACAAAACCGTTTCATTCGGGATTCGGCAAATTGAGTTTGTCGGAAATGAATTGGCTGAACCAGAGGCGTTGCCTTACACCTTGATGGTCAATGGCAGGAAAATTTACATCAAGGGTTGGAACTGGGTTCCCATGGATGCATTGTATGGGGTACCCAGACCAGAGAAATTAGAGCGATTGTTGACATTGGCGCGCCAGGCAAACGTCAATATGCTGCGCGTCTGGGGGGGCGGTCTGATCGAAAAAGATGTATTCTACGATCTTTGCGATCGCTATGGTATTCTCATCTGGCAGGAATTCATCCAATCCAGTTCCGGGATTGAAAATTATCCATCGGATTCACCAGCGTTTATCGAATTGATGACGAACGAAGCCCGCCAAATCATCCCTACCAAACGCAATCATCCCGCGCTGGCAATCTGGTGCGGGGGCAATGAATTGCAAAGTCTGGATGAAAAACCTCTGGATGATCACCATCCCTTATTGTCGGCATTAAAACAAACCGTGAACCAGCTGGACCCGGATCGGCATTGGCTGGCTACTTCTCCCACCGGTCGTGTGTTTGGTAACACCCTCGAAAATATTCAGCACGATCCCACAGCACTGCATGATGTACACGGTCCCTGGGAATATCAGGGCACGGAGAAACAATATGAGCTTTACAATCGCGGGTCTTCGTTGTTGCACAGTGAATTCGGCGTCGAAGGAATTACCAACGCGAAAACGCTGGATACCGTCATTCACCCGGATAATCAATGGCCGGTATCCTTGGAGAAGAATCCACTTTGGTTTCACCTCGGAGCCTGGTGGGTGAAAAGAGATGTTTGGGATGCGATTTTTGGTGAACTTCCGGATGTGGATAGCTATATCAAAGCCACGCAATTTATCCAATTTGATGGGTTGCGCTATGCATTGGAAGCAGACCGGCGCAGGATGTTCCAGAATAGCGGCACATTACCGTGGCAGTTCAATGAACCCTATCCGATGGCAGCCTGCACTTCAGCGGTAGACTATTATGCACAACCAAAACCCGTCTACTATGCTGTGAAAAAAGCTTACAATCCCATCACCGTAACAGCGCGTTTTGAAAAAATCACCTGGAATGAGCAGGAAGCATTCGCATGTGAGATCTGGGTTTCAAATTCGAACCTGAATGGTTCGACCAGTGCCGTTATTGAATCACGAATTCTTGCTGAAAGCGGGAGGGTGCTTTACGACCAAACGATCGAGGTGCAATTTGCAGGTAATCTGTCGACCCACATTACAGATTTGCAATTCCAATTATTGGAAATAGAGAAAATATTTTTTCTTGATCTGGTTTTGAAGGATTCAGCAGGCGAGATAATGGCTGATAACCGCTACCTTTTCACTTGCGATAAACAATTAACGCCGATGCTGCATGTTGAACCTGCCCGGATCACTGTACAGGTTGAAAACAGTGTTGATCAATGGAATCTGCGCATCGAGAATATTGGAAAACATACCGCGATGTACATCTGGCTGGAGGATGCGCGCGGGCGCATGGCACCTGGTTTTGTTTATTTTGATCAAAACTATTTTTGCCTGTTTCCGGAAGAATCCAGGATGGTTCAGGTGAATTGGAAGGATATCCCCGCAGGAGAGCGAAGACTAGAAATCAAAGGATGGAATACCAATTCACTTATTCTCAAAGAGAATGGTATTACAAATGCTTAATTTACCGGATAAATATTTATGATCACTGCAAAACAACCTGGATGGTTGATCCCGGACACCAATTATTGTAGGAGCAGTAGAAATGTTGCGTTTAGATGACCCACAAATAACGGAATTAATTCATCAGCTACAATCCACCGGGCGTGCGATGCTTGAAAACGAACTCACATTGGGAAATGCTGGCAATTTAAGTGCCAGAATTGATGAGACACATTACCTCATCACAGCCAGCGGGACCCACCTGGGTGAATTGGCTGCGGATGATTTTATGATCTGCAGCATAGATAGTGCTGATGTGATTGGAAATTTAAAGCCATCGAAAGAAACGCCAATGCATGCTGCCATCTATAAAAAACGCCCTGAAATAAATGCTGTTTTGCATGCATCGCCTTTTTACAGCACCATGATTGTCTGTTCTACCCTTTCTATCCCTGCGAATTGGTTTGTTGAAGATATGTATTATTTGGAACGGGTAGCAAAAATTGGCTATTTTCATCCCGGATCAAAAACATTGGGGAATGCAGTTGAAGAAAAGGCTTATGAGAGCAATATAATATTAATGAAAAATCATGGTGTGCTCGTATATGATACATCCATCAAGGAAGCTTTGATGGCGATGTTAACACTTGAAATGGTTTGCAAAATGGTAATTGTTTCCAGGCAAGCAGGCATCGAAATAGATCCTTTATCCAATGAAAATGTTCAGGACTTCTTAGAAAATTCCGGCTACCGAAAACGAAGACAATGGAAGCAATAATATGTTAATCGGTGTTGTGGCTGATGATGTAACCGGTGCCAATGATATTGGGATCATGTTCTCGAATGGTGGTTGTCACACCAATGTGTTTTCAATTCAACCAAATCATTTATCCTTTCCGGATTTTTCTCGCTTTCCGGCGGATGTGGTGGTATTGGATACCAACTCCCGACTCGATTCTGCCCGGCTTGCTTATCAGAAAGTGTATGAAGCCACCCAATTGTTAAAAAATGCCGGTTGTCAAAAGTATTTTAATAAGACCTGTTCGGTTTTTCGCGGCAATATCGGAGCAGAATTCGATGCCATGCTCGATGCACTCGACCTCGAATTTGCCGTAATCGTGCTGGGTTTTCCTAAGAATGGCAGGATAACCATCGATGGTATCCATTATGTGCATGGTAAAAAATTAGAGGATTCAGAATTTCGTAATGATCCCATTCATCCCATGCGAAATTCGAATCTTGTGGAGATTTTACAGTCGCAAACAAAACGAAAAGTAGCTCTATTAAAACACGATGTTGTGTCTCAGGGAAAATTAGCCATTCAGAAAAAAATCGATGAAATGCGAACGGAATGCAATTATCTGATTATCGATGTGATGGATCAGGAAGCCCTGAGAACAATCGCTGAAGCAGTTTGTGAGGAACCAGTGCTATGTGGTAGTTCAGCCTTGGGAGAAGTGTTACCTGCAGCTTGGGATTTTGAGACTATTGATCAAATCGAGATCATCCCAAGGATCAAAAAGGATGTGGGCATCCTGACCATTGCTGCCAGTCTGACACCGCAAACAGCCAGACAGATCGAATTTATGAAGAATCAAGAAGTCGATATTTTCCAGCTTAACACCATTGAATTATTCTCTGACCAGAAGCGAGTTGCTTATATTCTAGAATTGGTCAAAGAGCTATCACAATTGTTGCTTGCAGGTAGAGATGTGATTCTTCATTCCGGAACTCAATCCTCATTGGTAGAAAATACCCGCGCGGAAGGTTTCCAGGCTGGTTTAACGTTGCTGGAAATCTCCCGCTTAATTACTGATTCAATCGCTGAAATTGCTTCCAGGGTCGTAGAAAAGACCGGACAGAATTGCCTGATTGTCGCTGGAGGGGAGACTTCTGCAGCAGTATGTCAGCATCTGGGTGTTTCAGGTATGCGTGTGTTAAAAGAGATTGAACCAGGTTTACCTTCCTGTGTATCTTTGGAACAACCATATTATGCATTAATCTTGAAATCCGGAAGTTTTGGGTCAGCGGAATTTTTTGAAAAATCATTAATACATTTACGGGAATTGTAAAAAAAATGGATGGTTATTTCCCGTGTTAAAAAGCACTTCAAATTGAAAAAGGATGGAAATGATGGATTGGATTAAACGATTGAAGGATGTATACCCGGAATTGGCTGATTGCGAAAAGGATATTCAAAATGCGATTCTATTACTCTCACAGTGTTTCAAGACAGGCGGTAAATTGTTGGTTTGTGGAAATGGGGGTTCTGCTGCTGATTCGGAACACATTGTGGGTGAATTAATGAAGGGCTATATGAG
Organism: Anaerolineaceae bacterium; assembly: GCA_019429225.1. Lineage (GTDB taxonomy): Bacteria > Chloroflexota > Anaerolineae > Anaerolineales > Anaerolineaceae > UBA6170. The sequence continues at coordinate 3,011 of JAHYJK010000013.1, read as the reverse complement.
CAAACGTCTTTTAACTGAAACAATCCGTCAAAAGTTTCTTACCGCAAACGACCAGGAGGGGTTATTCTTAGCCGATCATTTGCAGGGGGCCTTGCCAGCGATTTCATTGGTCAGTCAGTCCTCGCTGATCTCAGCCTTTGCCAACGATGTCTCCGCTGACCTGGTATTTGCGCAACAGGTGTATGGTTACGGGCAGCCCGGTGATGTGCTCCTGGGTATCAGCACGTCCGGGAATGCAAAAAATGTGAATTATGCCCTGCAGACAGCCCGGGCAATCGGCATGAAAACAATTGGTCTGGGTGGTCCTGATGGTGGAAAAATGAAGGATTATTCGGATGTCATCATCCTTGTGCCCGGAGAATCCACCCCAGCTATCCAGGAAAGGCATTTACCGGTTTACCACACCATTTGTGCTGTGCTGGAACAGGAATTCTTTGAATCTTAAGGATGTGCATGTTTTTTACGGAAGAAAAATTAAAAAAACAAATTGCAGTTATTCGCTCGGCGATTCATAAACAAAACCAGGAAATTTCTGAATTTAAAATTTTTAATGGTGACTGCCCTGGAGCGGAAAAAGAAGATTTTGATGACAGTCAGTGGGATTTATTCCAGGTGGGCGAGCGTTGGGGTGGATATGACCAGATTGCCTGGTTTCGCGCTTGTATTCCAATTCCTGAAGATTGGCGCGATCAGAAACTGGTTATCAGAATCCTGGCCGGTCCCAGAGATGGTTATGGTTCAGCCACCGAATCACAATTGTATGTGAATGGTTTTCCCTTACAGGCTCTGGATGTTTGGCATGAGGAGGCATGGCTCCCTCCGGAATACGCCAGTCTAAAAGAATTGCAGATAGCGTTGCGCAGCTGGAGTGGCATGTACCAGATCCCACCCCAAAGGCGAATGGCGGAAGCCAGACTGATCCGAATTGATGAAAATGCGGAAACCCTTTATTATCTGGCAGACACTATCCTGAAATTAATTCTGGTTTTGAATGAACACGATTTCAAACGGGCTTTATTAACCAATTGTCTGGATAAAGCACTCCAACAGGTGGATTTTTTTGAGCTAAAATCCCCTGAATTTTATTATTCGATCCGAGTAGCTCTGGATATTTTACAACAGGGGTTAGCTGAATTACAGATCAATGAATTGAAGCCAAAAGTGAATGCCATCGGGCACTCGCACATCGACATGGCCTGGATGTGGCGTAGCCAGCATACACGGGAAAAAGCGCGGCGAACATTTTCCACGGTGCTGCATCTTATGCGCCAATATCCGGAATATCAATATATTCATACTTCTCCGCAATTATATAAGTTTGTGAAGCAGGATGATCCGGAGCTATATGAACGCATCAAAGAGAAAGTGGCCGAAGGGCGCTGGGAACCCAATGGTGGCGTGTGGGTGGAAAGTGACACCAATATCCCCATGGGAGAGTCCCTGGTAAGACAGTTTCTTTATGGCAAACGATTTTTTAAGCAGGAATTTGGCATCGACAGCAAAGTGCTGTGGCTGCCGGATACTTTTGGTTTTTCATGGGCAATTCCCCAGATAATGAAAAAAAGCGGCATGTCATACTTTGCCTGTTCTTGCATTCATTGGAGTAAATACAATCGTTTTCCGCACGATACCTTCTACTGGCGTGGACTGGATGGTTCGGAGGTGCTGGTTACATTTTTTACCGCGCCCGGCGAGACCATCCGCAATCATTACAACTATAACGGCCTGATTGCCCCGTATGATGTGCAGGTAGCCTGGGAACATTATCGCGAGAAACGGCAGAATGAAGAATTATTAATGCCATTTGGTTGGGGGGATGGTGGTGGCGGACCCACGCGTGAGATGTTGGAGTCGATCCGGGCGCAAGCGAATCTTCCAGGACATCCATCCGTGCAAATTGGCAAGGTGGAACCGTATTTCGAACGATTGGCAGATCGTCTTGAAAAAGAAGATGTTAAGGTTTGGGATGGTGAAATCTTTCATGAAAATTTACAGGGTGTGTATACGTCACAGGCGAGAAATAAACGTGCCAACCGCCTAGCTGAGATTCTGTTTCATGATACGGAATGGTTTAATGCGCTATCCTCGGCATTAATCCCCGGTATAATCTATCCACAAAAAAAGATTAACGAAAATTGGGAGAAAATTCTCCATCTTCAATTCCATGATGTTTTACCAGGAACTTCCATTCATGCGGTGGTGGAAGATTCGTTATGGGATTACGCTGAAATTATGCAGTCTGGAACAGAATTGAGAGACAATGCTGAAAATGCGCTTGCCAAGTCGATCCGATCGGAAGAAGAAGCACTTGTCATTTTCAACACCATCCCCTGGCAACGGAGTGATGTGGTTACCATACCATGGACGGCGCAACTAGCTGGGAAAACAATCTCAAATTCGGAAGGTGCATCCCTTCTGACCCAGGAGAGCTATGAGGATGGCGAAAAGAAATTATTGGTGGAATGCAACCATCTTCCAGGGTGGGGATATCAAACGTTTCACTGCATTCCACGAAACATGAATACTTCAGTAAGTGAAATTCAAGCAACAGTAGATTGGATGGAAAACCAGTATTATCACCTGCAATTTAACGCGCTAGGCCAGCTCACTTCATTATTCGATAAACGACAGGAACGTGAAATTTTACCTCCCCATCAGGCTGGCAATGTTTTACAGATATTTGAGGATCGTCCCTTTGATGGAGAAGCCTGGGTGATTGATCCCTATTATCAGGATAAGTTGACCGTCATTGAGAATTTGGCATCCCGGGAAGTCGAGGAGGTTGGCCCAATTCGAGCGGCCATTCGCTTCCAGTGGCAATATTCGAATTCCACCATCACACAACGGGTGACTCTGTACAGGAATAATCCACGCATTGATTTTCGCACCAGCATAGATTGGCATCAACATCAAATGCTTCTCAAGGCTGCTTTTCCGGTGAGCATCCGATCGACCTATGCGACCTATGAAATACAATTTGGAAATATTCAGCGCCCCACCCACCAAAACAC
>JAHYJK010000244.1 GCA_019429225.1 Anaerolineaceae bacterium | reverse complement strand
ATTTGTTGTAGCAAGAATTCCAGCTCATCGCAGTGGCTGAAAATCGCGGGAATAACGACCACTGATCTGAATTGCCGGGGCACTGCTTTTCTGAAATCCATTTTGGGCAAGGTTTTAGGCGGCAGTGTTGTTGTCAACAGCGTGTTAACCAAATTTACTGCGACACTTGAAGCAGGTATCAGACTGGCCAACCCAATCAAGACCCAGTGCCAGGTGATGGAGATGACCACACGGCTAAATACCACCATGCCCAAAGTAGCCAGGATGGTGATCAGGGTAATTGAGCCAAGATAAAACGAGGCGTTGTGTGCAAAAAAGAACGACTTCAGTTTGTCTGAATAATTCGCTTTGTAATCAATCCTTTGTTTTAATTTATCTTCACCCTCATCTAGCAGGTAAAAGCCCACATGACGTGTGTGCTCCTGATCCTTAGGACTGTTGATCGCCAGTTCAACTGCGATCTGGGCAACTTCCACCTCATTGAATGCCGAATGTTCAGCGAAATACTCAATTTTATTCCGGTATAAATCACGTGTTTCAAAATCCATCCCGGCATAGGTACCACTCGGATCTTCCCTCAGTTTCTTATCGACTTGGGAGTGCGCTTCAAAAAATTTTAGCCAGTTCAACCTGTCAAAGAAAAGCAAGGTGCGCAATGAACGGGCAATGATTTCGTCTGATGAAATATTCGAAAATTCTAAGCCCCTGACCAATCCCACTGGCTGAACATCTCCAACCAGATCATTAATTGAGTCTGACAACGCCTCTACCAATACCAGCCTGAGCATTAATGGCAAAGCCCACAATTCGCTCATGTGCAGATCAATATGCTTTTGAAAAGCACTCAGAAATTGGTCTAAATTCCCCAGTACTAGTTCAATTTCAAAATATTTGACCAAATATTTCGCAATGTGATAGATTCGCGGGAGGTTGCTCCTATCCTTTACCGATGGCAACTTATTGAAGTACTCCTCTGGCAAATCGTCACGAATGATTTCAATGGCCTTTTGAATAACGAAATAATTATCTAAAAACCATTCCACGCCACTGGAGGCCAATTTTTTCTTATCCGAATATTTCGCCAGCTTGCTATAGGCATTTTCTAAATTTTTCAGGTGTTTAGCAGTATTTTCAATGATTGAATAATCATCCGATTCAGGATTTGTTTCTCCTAAGTCTGCAACAATTTTTTCAATAAACTCGTTAAATGGCAAATCTACAACCGACTTCATATCAGAAACATCCTGCATGCTTTAATGTCCCTTCGTTTGTTCAGCGTGTAATTCTGCTAAGGATTTCTCAAATTCATCTTTTGAAAGGTCCTGCATTATGATCAGTGGGGTGGTTCCAAAGGCAATGAAATTTAACGGAATTTTGCCATATGGCCAGCAGCTGTCACCAGAGGAGCCATGAGCGCTTAACAAAACAAGGTCAATCCCTTCACGTTCTATGATTTTGTGCAGCGTAAAAGTAGCTTTGTGTGAGCGCTCAATGATTGTTTCAATTTTTTCAATATTGAGCTGTTCAACCAGGGCTGAAAGATATTTTTGAGTTTCTTTTTCGTTGATGGTGTTCAAGCGCTCAATAACTGCTTCTTCTTCCTCACTCAATGGCGTTTGACTTGGAAGATGAGGTACTTCAACGATGTGACTGAGAAACACGGTAGAGTTTTGTTCTGAAGAAATCGATTCTGCCAAGGGCAAGGTGCATTCAGCCCGTTTTGACCCATCCAAAGGAACCATTATCCTCTCATAGGTCAAACCTTCCAGCTTTTCATGTGGGTCTTGGTATGCCCTGACGATCATGACGGGCATTTTTGCGCGCAGCAGGACTTTTTGGACCGTACTGTTGATGTTCCATTCGGAAATACCACTGCTGCCATGGCTTGACATCACAATCATCTGGACATGATTATCATGTGCAAACTCAATAATCTGCTGGGCAGGCTTGCCCTCAACAATTTGCACCTCACTTTCGATATTGATCTCGGAAAGGCGGTCTTGCAGTGATTTCATGTAAGATTCGGCTTCAGTTTTCCGAATTTGCCAATCCATGGGGTTAACTAAATCATGAGACACGGCACTTTCTTCATGATACAAGACCCGCAGCAAGGTTAATTTTGCGCCAAAGGCGTTGGTCAACGAAACCGCGTGGGGTAAAACTCGTTCCGCTAATGCAGATCCATCCATTGGCAATAAGATATGCTCTAACATGATCGCAAACTCCTAACCTGTTAATTAAAATAATCAGAACAAAAACAAATCTTCATAATCTGTGCACATCTCCTAGTGTATCACTATGTCAATACGCTAATTCTCTTATATAAACCGACTATTGATTGCTGATTAACTTATATCATGACTTTGCTTTAAGTTGGTAGAGTTTGGGATTCGTTGGAGAATGCATATCATATAGCTTAAAAACCTGTATGTAAACGGATAACTGGCCTGATTTGTGGGTATATATTTGGCTTTCATGAATTAACAACTAGTATTATTTGAGGTATCCATTACTAACCAGTGTTATAATACACAAATTAGAGCATGCAAAACCCCAGTATGATCTATCGTTTTGATCACCATCTTTCATCAAAGATTAGCTAATGTTTCTCACGATTGTTGAGTAAAAAGACCATGACCACGGGCACTCAAAACAACCAAGCCGAACAATTAACCCACAAGAAATACCAAGTCTATTACCAGAATTCACCGATCGGAATCGCGATTTTGGATGAACAGGGCAACTTTGTAGAAACCAATCCTGCTTTTATCGATCATTTAGAATCCCACAATAGTCAAGTTGTTAATTGTCACTATACCGAGGTTGTAGAGGGGCAGATGGGCGAAAAGCTGCGCTCTTTATTTGAAATACTCATCAAGAATAAATTGCCTTATGCTAAGGACGTACTATCGATCAAGACAAGCGGAGATAATCACAGGATTTTTGAGGTAACCCTCTCAAAATTCTATGATACAGACGATCAGTCCTTTAAAACAATGCTGTTTACAGAGGATATCACCCAACAAAAAGACACCCACATGGCGTTATTACAATCCGAAAAGCTAGCCCTGACAGGCCGCTTGGCGGCATCTCTGGCTCATGAGATCAATAACCCATTGCAAACCTCACTGGGGTGTCTCGGACTGGTTGATGAGATGTTGCAAGAGAATGATGATAAAGGTCTTACCGTATATATCAAACTGGCTATCGAAGAATTACAGCGCAGCGCCAGAATCGTCAAAAAGCTAAGGGATCTGAACCAATCGAGTGACATATCCGAGCGTGTACCAGTTAATCTAGGAGATATTATCGAGGATGTATTGGTGTTGACGAAAAACCGTTTGGAAGATAAAGGCATTATGCCACTCCTTGCGATTGAAAAACCACTCATGTCAATCCCTGCCTCAAAGGATCAGATGCAGCAGGTGTTATTAAACCTGATCATGAATGCTATCGATGAACTGTCCGACGGCGGTCAGATCTTCCTGGAGTTGACAAAAACAAATCGCCCAAAAGGCGTTGCTATTAAAATACGTGATACCGGCAATGGCATCGATCCAGAAATTACCCACAACATCTTTGATCCCTTTTTTACCACCAAAGATGGGGGACTCGGGTTGGGCTTGTACATATCAAAGCAAATCATCGAAAACCACTCAGGAACCATGGAATTTTCAAGTCAGCCAGGTAAAGGGACTGAATTCCAGATCTGGCTACCTGCTGGGGAGCCATTCAGTGAGGAGGAGGAATCTTGATGGATAAAATTCACACCTTAGTCGTTGATGATGAGCCTGGGATCCGTTTTTTTGTAGAAGAAACTTTGCATCGCAGCGGGCATGATGTTTCCAGTGTTAAATCGGGAGAGGAAGCGCTGGAAAAATTACGCGACACGCCGTTTGACCTGGTGATATTAGACCTCAAATTAGGTGGGAAGGCCGATGGCATCAAAGTATTGGAGGGTATCCGCTGGCGTTGGCCTCAAACAAGCGTAATTATTTTTACTGCCCACGGCAGCCTTGATACAGCCATGCAAGCCATTGACCATGGCATTGAAAAATATGTCCAGAAACCGCTGTCACCCCAGGAATTGCGCGAAGTTGTTGATGAGGTTCTGGCTGCCAAGGAACGCACCACCATAAAAACTGATGAAAATGGTCAAATCATGCTCCAAAAAGGGGTTTTCAATGTAGATGAAGGCCTTCACCGGGTGGTTATGGGTGATAAAAAGCTGGACTTAACCCCCAGTGAGTTTACTCTGATCGTACATTTGTTACGCAATAATGATCGCGTCATCAGTCCGGAAGAACTGGTGGAAGTTGTGCGAGGGTACAAACCAGACAGTGTCATCGAAGCCAGGCAAATCATCAAATGGTATATCCATCGTCTACGACAGAAAATTGAGAAAGATTCATCCCATCCGGAATTTATCTTGAACATCAGAGGGGTTGGATACCGCATTAAACCTGCCCAATAAGCTGCATGGCTTAATCACAGCAGTCAGTTTTTTATTGAAGGCATTTTCAAACCAAATCCTAACTTAACAACATATTCCCACCAGAAAACTCATTTTTAATTGAACGTGTTCTCGCGCTTTTTCTCATAAGATTAAGGCTGCAAGGACATCAATAGATGATTGAGTTAATTAACTGAAATGTGCTGTTTTTATGAATCAGAAGAACATTGTTTTATTTGAAAGGTATGATGGGGTCCGATTTGTTCTCGAAAGAGGCTTATCTTCGATTACTGGTGAAATTAAGATTTTTTCATCACACTGGAAGGATGAGGTCAAACACCAGATAAGAAACCAACCTATTGACCTGTTAATTACTGAAATCAGTAAAGTAAATCCCGATGGGTTAGAATTATCACGGTTTGCCCGGAAGGTGTCACCTGAAATTACGATCATCTGGATAACGGTTCAGGGTTGCCACATGTTTCGAAAGCAAAAAGAACTGCTGGGAAACATTACATGCATCGAAAAGCCCTTGGAAATAAAGCGATTAAAAGAAAACGTGCTTCGGGCCTTGGAATTAAATAAATAGGTGGTTTCTTCAATAGTTTCGGGTTGATAGAATCTGATGAATAATTGGCTTGGAAGGAAAGATTGGATAACACAATTCGTTTAGTGAAAAAGGCAACATAAATAAAAAAAGTCATAACATTCATCCTCTTTACGTTTATTTTGATTCAGAGGTGTTTCCGTCCGATAACCAACTATACCATCCCAATCCAAACCCTTAATCAACGGCAGCCACCGAAGCAATTTTGACTGGTTTGATATGATTAAGCT
>JAHYJK010000243.1 GCA_019429225.1 Anaerolineaceae bacterium | reverse complement strand
TTCTGGCAAATATTTACGGGCGAATCTTAATGTTCTCTGCGCCATATGACTGAACATGGTCAGCTTTCCACCAGTGATGGTAATGAGACCATCCTCATCCCACAGGATTTCATCGCGAGCTTCTTTGGATGGATCAGCTTTACCGGTGTCCAACACGGAGCGAATCCCGGCAAAGGTAGACAGGATGTCATCTGTGGTCAGGTCCAGACAATCGAAAATGTGGTTGACTGCCTTCATGAGGTAGTCCGTTTCCTGAGGGGATATCCAGGGATCGGTCGACATGGGATGATCATGATCCACATCGGTGGTGCCCACCAGCGTGGCACCTTCCCAGGAAAAGGCAAACACCGGGCGTTGATCATCCGGGTGCAAAAAACTGATGGCATCATCCAGGGGAACCCTTGCGTGGGTAAAGATCAAATGACTGCCACGCAGCAAGCGCAGACGAGGAGGTCTGCCGATCTTACCTCTCAGTTCATCCGCCCAGGCACCGCTGGCATTGATCACCAACCCGGCTCGGACTTCTTTTTCGGCCCCGGTCAGGGCATCCTTCACTTGCACCCCACATACTTTGCCTTTATTGTTACGCAACAAATCTGCTACTCTGGCATAGCTGATGGCAGTCCCACCCGCTGCCTGTCCCTCCTGAATGACCCGATAGACGAGACGGGCATCATCGGTCTGGGCATCATAAAAACCATATCCACCCTCCAGTCGTTTTTCATTAAGCTGTGGGCAAATCTCCTTCAATCGTTGTCTGGTAAGATGTGTATGCTTCCAGCGCAGTGCCATCAGATCATAGGCAATCAGACCCAGACCAAATACCCAACCAGGGGTATGATCGCCGTGATAATTTACCAGGCTGAAGTGCAAGGGATCGATGAGCCCTGCGCCTTCATGGATCAGACGCTGGCGTTCACGCGATGAATCCAGGGTCAATTTTATCTGTGCGTTCTTGAGATAGCGCAAGCCGCCGTGTACCATTTTTGATGATCGGCTGGAGGTGCCGGAAGAAAAATCGTGACCTTCCAGCAGCAAGGTCTTCAGGCCGGCTTCAACTGCCTCTCGGAACACCCCGGCTCCAACGATACCACCCCCAATGACAATAACATCCCAGGGCTGTGTAAGATCAGCCCACACCGCTGCGCGCCAAACTGGATTTTCCATGAGAACCTCGCTGAAATAAATGATAATGACAAAAGGAATTAAATTGGTAAGAGGTCTTACCAGTTAAAATTATAATGATTCCATAAACGAAGTCAAGCACGAATCATTCCGTTTTGAAAACTGGTGAATCCCCACCCTTACTTATGATAAAATGTGAGTAACAATCTATTCAGAGGGTCGCCTTCTTTAAGAAATGGAAAATTCAGGCATTTTATGCTTTTATTGATTGTTTCATTTATCAAATTTTTAGTCATTTCTGTTCAAAATGTACGCATTTTCCCAAAAGATAAAATGTGTGATTCTATCTGGCTTAATCAGAATGAAACCCCATATATATTGGTGGATTCTGGCGAACCGAATTATCCTCACTGTTCTTAGGGTGGTTACGAAGTACTTAAAAGTATGAAAAACTAGATTGTATCTGAGATAAAATGATGAACCCAGCTTTCTTTTGTCATATTCACAAATCCAGTTTAATTGAGACAATATGAATTCTTTTTGGTATGATTACTACAATCAAACAGGAGTGAGAGATGGATTTTTTCTTCGAAATACACAAAGACTTGCCACGTGAAGGACCGGGTGATTCCGAATCGACCCGGCGTGCTTTCCGCAAGCTGTCTGCACTACCTGAGGAACCCGTCATCCTGAATGTGGGCAGTGGTCCTGGTGCACAGACGCTTGACCTGGCAGAGATTTCAGATGGGGTGATTTATGCCGTTGACACCCATCAGCCCTTCCTGGATCGTCTGCAAGAAAAAGTAATAGCGTCGGGAATGGACAAACGTATCCATGTGCTCCATCAGTCCATGAAGGAGTTGCAGTTTCCACCTGCCAGTTTTGACCTGATCTGGTCAGAAGGTGCTATCTATATCATGGGATTTGAAGCCGGTTTGCGCGCGTGGAAACCGTTACTGAAACCAGGTGGTTACATTGCCATCACTGAGCTGACCTGGCTGAAACCTGATCCTCCGGCAGAAGTGAAAGAATTCTGGAATGAAGGATATCCCAGCATGAAAAGCATGGAAGAGAACCTGGAAATCATCCATGCCTGTGATTATTACCTGATTGACTATTTCGTGCTGCCCAATAGCAGCTGGACGGATGATTACTACCAGCCTATGCAAGCACGGATTAGCATGCTGCGCGAACAATACCAGTCTGAACCTGATCGCTTGCAACAACTGGATTTTGAATTGGAAGAAATAAACATTTTCAACAAATACCACGAATGGTATGGATACGTTTTTTACATCATGCAGACCAAATGATGTTAAGCTGGTAGATTCTGCTTAAGTAGAATACCCCTCAAACAATCCCTGGAAGTTGACGGTTTAAGGGGTAAGCAGAATTTGTTTGTTGAAGTTGGGGACTTATGGTTTCAGTTTTGCTTTGAATCCATTCAAAATTCTTTTAGCAGCTGGCATGTTGACAGGCTCCTGGGTTTCACTGGATGCAGGTAAATCTAATTTTGTGCGATAGATTTCTGATTCTTGTTTCGCTGCTTCCAATTTCACTTTGGTGCTCATCAATTCAGTATCCAGTTCTTTGATCTTCTTTTTCTGGTTGGTGTTTTCCATGGTCCGTTTGACTTTACCCGGAACAGACACAAACTGGCTGATTAACACACCGGCTAAAATTGCCAGCAAGAAGATAAATGCCAGAGAGTGGTTCAGTTCCCACACCAGGAATGTGACGGTGACCATAGCCGTATTTTGAATGGTAAATACTACGGCGACCAAAGCGATGATCAGTGCTAAAACTAAGAATATTTGCATGATGTCCTCCAATTTTCTAAAACAATTATCGACAAATTGATTTGGTCATTCTGAGGCTAGTAAGAGTGTGATCATAATTTCAGACGATGACCGGTATTTCGAGTTGATAGTATAGTTGCAATTCTTGGGCCAGTTTTTGAATCAATCGCCAATAATTCTAAAATGGTGCTGCACGAATGTCCCCTGACAGTAAATATTTGAAAGGATACCTAAAAAGTGAAAAATGGCGATAGAATTAAGGATATTATCAATCAGGGAGCGTATATTGGCACAACAAACCATCTGGCAGGAAAATTTTGAAGTCCGATCACATGAAACCGATTTTGCCTTACGCTGGAAACCAGCTGCCATTTTTCGCATCATGGAAGAGATCACCGTGCATCATTCCTTTCATCTGGGGGTGGATTACTACAATCTGAAGGAAATGAATCTGGCGTGGATCCTGGTACGAACCAAGGTGCGTTTTTATGAATTTCCCTCCGTGGGCACCCGAATCATTGCGCAAACCTGGCCACGCGGCTGGCAGCAGAAGATTTTTGGCATGCGCGATTATTCCCTCGCCAATGAGAAGGGTAAATCAGTGGCGCATGCCACCACTGCCTGGCTGCTGGTCAATACAAAAACACGGCGCTTCGTCAAACCCGAGACACTGACCGTATCCTTGCCCGATAACGAAGGAAAATTCATCCTGGATGAGACGCTGGATAAGCTTACGCATCCGACCGGCTTCAGCAAGGAACATGTCTTTCAGGCACGTTATTCCAGCCTGGATCTGATGGGGCATGTCAACAATACGCAGTACATTGATTGGCTGTGCGATTGTTTCCCGGTTTCGTTCTGGCGCAAATACCAGTTCGAGTGGTTGCAGATCAACTATAGCAATGAGGTCAAGCCGGAGGAAAGCATCAATATTGAGATGACCGAACTGGCCGACCAACCCGGAGTGTTCTCGGCTGTGGCAACCAACCTGACGAACCATCTCATTGCTTTTGAGGCGCAGTTTGGTTTCAAGCAAGCTGGCTGATCGCATCCTACCGCAAATAAAAACCGCCTGATTTGATTGCAGGCGGCTTTCTTTTTTATACCAATGTTGGGGATTATCGATATTAGAATGCGTTGTCCACTTTCCAGATTTTCCATACCTTGCCAGCCAGATCGGGACCTGGTGTCAGAGTTGGTTTACCTGGTACCCAACCAGCGGGTGTGACTTCGCCGGTGGCGACGACATGCTGGAAGGCTTTGACCTGGCGGATCAACTCGACAACATTTCGTCCGACCTCAGGGGTCATCACTTCCATGGCACGGATGTTGAAATCCGGGTCGATGAGGAAACGACCGCGGATGTCCACGCCGGCATCCTCATCATAGACACCATACACGCTGCCAACGCGTCCACCTGCATCAGAAAGCAGCGGGAAAGGCACGCCACCCTCGACCATTTTGGAGAGTTCTTCCTCCTGCCAGATCTTATGGGAGAAACGGCTGTCGGTGGAAATCGCGAGGACTTCAACACCTAATTCTCGTAGTTCAGGATATTTGACGGCAACTGCCGACAATTCAGTCGGTCAGACAAAGGTAAAGTCACCGGGATAAAAGCAGATGACGATCCACTTTCCTTTGTAATCCGACAAACGGAAATTCTTAAATCCGCCCTCGAAAAAAGCACTTAGCTCGAAATCGGGGGCAGGTTTACCAACTTTTGCTAACATTTTTGGTACCTCCTTTTTCATTTGCGGTTGGTCAGCGGATACTTCCGCTTCCGGCATAATCACGCCTTTGGAAGGCTTGACACAACCATCTTTTGCTTCAGTCATATAACCTCCTATTTTCCCCAACATGACATTGTATTAATAATAGTATACATTATTTGTAACAATACCTGAAGAACCATGACGAAATAATTACAATCTGTTTAGATTCTCACTATCCTAGGATTTGAATGCATACTGTAGTGGAATAAGCAAGATCTTTGCAAATCACTGAACGTATCCCTCTGTTATCCTATGAATCAATCCACGGGATAGGTATTCATAGGATAAGAATCCAAAAATCCTTTAAAAAGGATTCTCCAACCTTTTTCAAAAGGTTTGCATTCTGGCTATTCATGGATTTGAATCCATGGTGTAGTGGGAAAAGCAAGATCTTTGCAAATCACCGACCGTTTCCCTCTGTTATCCTATGAATCAATCCACGGGATAGGTATTCATAGGATAAGAATCCAAAAATCCTTTGAAAAGGATTCTCCAACCTGTTTCAACGGGTTTGGATTTGGTTTATCCGTGGATTTGAATCCTCGGTGTAGTGGGAAACCAAGATTGTTGCGAACGACTGGTCTTATGATTGCGTTATCCTATGAATCAATCCACGGGATAGGTATTCACAGGATAAAAAAACCAAAAATCCTTTGAAAAGGATTCTCCA
>JAHYJK010000242.1 GCA_019429225.1 Anaerolineaceae bacterium | reverse complement strand
GCCAAACGAATTTCTTCTTCATCGAGATAGATTTCTGCCAAAAGCTCAAATCGGTTTTCGTCCCGCAATTTGGTCATGAGCTCTGAACGAAGGTTTAGCCACTGGTCATGTTGGCCGGCTATCTTCTTGATCTCGAGGAAATTGGCCAGTGAGGGTCGATTCCAAAACAGATTAAGGGCTAACGACAGCGCTTTAGCAAGGTCACCTTGTGCGATGGCATGATCCCTCAGCCATTCCCACAAGCGTGAATCGCGGCTGTCTTTCGTTCGGTCCAGGATCAATTGTTCCCCCAATGATCCGAACCCCTGGTCAACAAATAAGGTCGCCAGGCTCAACAGTCTGTAATCATTGGCCGTTCTGGCTTCGCTAACAGCCTCTTCAACCCGATCCAACGCCAGCAATTTGCCAACCAGGTCGTTTAGCCTGCCAGTTTGCCGGCAAATTTCCAGGTATTCATCAGTCTGCAGTTTTCCTTCTTGCAGCTCTAAAAATAGACCGCCCAAGGTTTCGGCAGCCCAACCATCCAAACCGGGCAAGACTGGGCGGATCCATTCAGCCAGGTGGTCTTTCTCAGGTGAGGTTGCATGATCAAAAAGAATCCCAGGGACCTCATCAGCGATGAATAATCCGCCCAATTCAAGGTCAGCCAGATAGATGTTCAAAAGTGAGTGTAAAATATCAAGCCGTTCACTTGGGGTTTGAATAACATCCAAACAATCCGCCAGGGCCGAAATACAGACATTGACCAGCCAGCCCAAGCTCCCCTCATCATCCTGCATAAGGATATCTTTGTACTGCATCACTTCTTCTGACACAACCCGATAGATGGTTGCGGCGTTAGGATCGTCTTTGATTTCCAGGTACCGGTCTGCCACTCGCAAAAGCCCTTCCAAATCAGCCGTAATCTCAACCGGGTTTCGCCAGCCCCACTCGACGCCAGCAGAGGAAAATGCACCTTTCACCTGCAGGCGGATGACCTGAGGGTCAATGGATTGCGCGGCTGACCCAGACACGAGAGAGGGCACCTCCAGCAGGTAGGCTAGATCAGGATCATGCTGCAGCATCTGGAGGATGATGGCGATCAGCTCACCCTTGTTCCGCTGTGTCAGGATGCTGTTGATGTTTTCAGTTGCCTGAAATGTCCCCGGCTTTTCGAGCCAGGTGAGCAGTAACGCCGCGACGTGCTTGCAATGACCCCCACCCCCGACCGGGCATGAGCAGTGTGCGCTGGCGATGCCCTTGGCATCCAAGACAACTTGCACTCGATAAGAGGGTGCTGAGCTGCCTCGACAGCGTGCGGTCAGGTTCAGCCCCTGGCGCCGAGCTTCGAAGATGGCATTTTGAAAATAATATGCCTCGCCTTTGCTAAAGGAGGCGGGGCCAACCCACGCCTGGATAGCTGTTGAAGATAAAGTGGGACCGCTGTCTTTCATTCTCCTATTATATCTCCCGTTTGTTGTGTCTTGTCAGCATAAAAAGAGGACGCTTTAGCATCAAGGACACAAAGAGCCAGGAAAACCGAAGACTCATGTTGACAACACCGCCCCGCATTGCCGCGCTGGGGGCGTTTGCCGAACTGGCGCAGCGCGGCGGGGACGTGGCCCATCGGGTGCCGCTGGTGGCGTGTGCCCCGACTGCCGGGAGGCGTACGAAGCGCTGCTGGCCATCCTCGCGGCAGAAGAAAAAGAGGGGTATGGGGGGAGGGGCGGAGTAGGTAGGTGAGGAAAAACTCTGCACCATAGTCTTTTGACTAGAGGCAAGCCACCCCCAGCAGTCATCCGTGATTGATTAAATGCACTGTTGGGAAGAACAAAACGCAATTTACACTGCTTGACAAGAGAGACACTTACCATTTTTATATTCGTAGTTAATCTCTAAACTTTTTTACTATCACAAACAACTAATAAATCAGGATTATTTTGCTTGAGAGCTTCTATAAAATTATAGAATACAGGTGGGAAATCTGTAAATTTATTAAGAATCAATAAACTGATATCATCGAGTGAAAATGATAATTCTGGATTTTTGGGAAAAACAATTATTGGTCCATTTTGATGATTCTTCAAAAAGTGAATCGCTTCTGAGAATAGTTCATCAAAGTTGTATTCATGATCAGCTTTTGATTCTTCAAAATTACAATAAATATCAATCAAAGAGTTTAGAAATTTATTTTGATACGTTGGTAAATAACCAATTTGTTTGAACCTATCTTGAATATTGCGTTGCGAAAGACCCATTTTCTTCATACTGATGATAAAGTCAAAGAACAAATTAATAATTATGTTTCCTGTTTTAGAATTGACACGTTTAGCAATTTCAATTTTGCTATCTCTTTTGGTATAAATTTTTTTCTCATTTAATCGATAATAGAGGGATTTTTCAAAATCATATCTTGAACCAAGAAGATCATCAGCATCAGTTTCGACGAAGATGAATTTCTCTCCTTTTTCTTCCCAATACTTCTTCTTCCTTAATTTTTCACTAGAGTATTCATCTCTTGGCGTTTCTAAACCCCAATACTTTATATTTTGAGTACCAGTGGCCCAGTGCTCAATAATCACATGTTTGTCTTGATAATTAAAGTAGAAATCTGGATGATATGCTTCTCCATCCCAATCAAACATTTTTTCATATTCATAATTTATGCCATGTTCAACTAGAAAATCCCCGATAAATTTTTCAGCTTTTGATTTTACTTCTATCCCATCTAAAGTAATTCGTCTTTTCCCAAGTTCTCTTCTTTTCTCGTAACGCCATATTAATTCAGAATCCGAATATTCTCTTTTTGAAATTAAATTGAACGGAAAATCCAGCTTTGCTTCTTCTATTTTTTCGAAGATAATACTTTCAACTTTCCCCAAAACGTCATTTGTTACATTGGTGTTAAAATGCTCATCGGAAATGATATCAATTTTTCGATTTAAAAGATTTCTTACAAACTTATAAATTGTCAATGAATTCGGATGTCTTGAATATATACCTTTTTGCAATAAACTATTGTGAATACTACAGGCTTCGTTCTTAGTTACTGAAAATATCAGTACTCGATTTTGTGGAATTTCATAAAACTTAAGTAATAATTTAGTGACCCAAGCAATAAGATCATATTTATTTATTGTTGGATCATTATTTATTATTACTTTCTGAATATAATCATATTTTTCTTTAACATCAGGATCACAAAGCGAAAAATAATCCATTCTATACTCAAATAAATCTTTAAGATAAGGATAGACTATTTCTAAGTAATCTTGTAAATGTAGAAAAGATTCATTCTCTAGTAATATGTCCTCAGCTTTATTGAAGTCTCCATATTCGAGACATTCCGTTATTTCTAATCGAATTCTCTCAAACTTTATTTCTAACTTAGTTTTTCTCATAAATTTATTTAGTTATGTTTATCTTAGCCGTGAAATATTTCTCAGAGATAAATCACCGATGAATCGAATTCAATATAGCAATTATTCTTTATATACATCAACCTTTGTCTCTAGGCACTTCCTAAGGGATAAATCGTTTGTCCCAATATCATGCCAGGTTAGCGGTTTTTGATAAAAATCCAACCCTCTTCCAATCTTGAGCACCCAGCCATTATCAAGGCGAATTTCTCTATCATGTAATAATGGGTTGAAGTCAAATTCAAAAACGACATCAAGTTCTAATAAACTTTGTCGGAGTTCATCAAGCTTTGTTGCAGCTTCCTCGTTCTGATATTCATCATCATAACCCGTGATCAGTTCAATTCTCTTAATATTTGATAGTTTTACAATTGCCTCACAGAGACGCACAAAATTTTGGATTTGATGCGGCATGCGAATAAATGGATCTTCAATTTGAATAACTTTCGCGCCTTGCAAATAGGGGCCGAAGATTTTTTCATAACTGTAGCCAGTATCCCCATAAAATATTGTAAAGTGTTTTTCTTCTGGTTCAGACATGGATTCTGTTGCAATATCAGAAATCACCTGATCCGGAACAGAGGATTCCACGACATCAACGGACAGTTCTTCGCCTGATTCGACAACAATGTCCCCTTTCAGATTGCGCCGTGTAGGTTCTTGTGTGGCAACTGAGCTTTCCGATTCTGGACATGTGATAATGATTTCTTGATCTTCTGAATTGATGAAGGAAAGCTGAATTTTTGCAAACTCATCATCCGGTTTGCGTTTATTCATCTGTTCTTTTACACGCCGCCGACCTTCAATTGCGTAGGCGACATATTCGTCAAATTCTTTATCGGTTGGCGGTCCATCAGGATGAAGGATTTTTAGAAAAGCGCTCAAGGTTTTTTTGATGGCTTTCTCATCCCGGCCTTCAACATTTGAACCGAGCTTTACTCTACTGCTAGCCTCCTCATATCGATTGGACCGGGTGAATTGGTGATGGAAAGCTTCAGCCAGATAATCCGTGATAAAACCATAATTATTGGTGAGATAGTGGCTGCTCGTTTTTGGCATCTCCCATCCGGGAAGATAAAAAGCAAACCGATCCATGATCGCTAAATCAAAATGCTCTGGTAAGGATAAGAATAAATCGTGGTCAATAGAGTTCACTAATTGCTTGATCGAATAATCAATATTGCCATTAAAAGCCAAGCTGGCATCAGCGATCACATCTACACCTCGAGAGAAACGCCCATTTGCCATGTAGTCTTTCATGATTTGTGCAGTATCCGGATCTTTGATCTTAATTCCAGCGACTTCATCAAATGCAATCACATCCCAAAAGCCCACGAGACCAACCCGTTTACGAGCGTTGTTGTAGAATAAGATTGCCTTAGATGTCTGGCCCCCTGAAATTAGCGTAGAGTAGGGTGAAAATTCACTGAAGAAATAAGATTTCCCTGTGCCCCGGGGACCGAGTTCAATAAAATTAAAATTTGGTTCCACAAGCGAAGCTAGCCTTGTAATAAAATGAAACTTTTGCCGGTGTGTAAGTGTAGGGGGTTCTAAACCCACCGAGCGTAAAATGATATCCAACCATTCATCACGGGTAAAAGCACTGCGACCTTCGATGTAACCCTCATAATCAAGCCGGCTAAGTTGGATTGGGCGCAAATCCTCAATGAAGAATGTGTAATCATCTTCATCTATATCATTAAATCCGATGGTTACCTCAGCCCAGATGCCACCTTCTAGGATGCGTTCATTATCAAGATAAAACCGCTCTGCCACAGCCACGCGCTGGGAATTAAAATTCTCCAAAGCTGCCCAGTGACGCTTTTCACGTTCAATGTAATTCACATGGACTTTATCAATAAAACGGTACCGTCCACGGGTCGCGACCTTTGATTGGGCAATATTCGCTTCATCAGGGCGGACATAATTATCCTGCAAGGTTGCCAATACGGCTTCTAACCCCGCTTGGATTTCTTTTTCTTCATC
>JAHYJK010000241.1 GCA_019429225.1 Anaerolineaceae bacterium | reverse complement strand
CCGATCGCAATCGCCCAGGCGACTGCTGTGAGGGCTGCGACAGCCAGGGCAATGTAAAACAACCAGCCAGCTGCCTTATCGGCCAATAATTGGGTGGGGGATTTTGACTGTTGCGCCTGTTCCACCAACCGCATGATGCCAGCCAATGCGGTTTCATCACCTGTAGCTGTCACACGGACACGCAAACTGCCTTCGCCATTAATCGTCCCGGCGATCACTTTCTCTTCAGGTGATTTTTTAACCGGTTTGGATTCACCGGTAATCATCGATTCGTTAACCTGGGATTCTCCTTCAGTCACAACACCGTCCGCCGGGATGCTGGCACCCGGTCGCACCAGAACCAGATCATCCTGGCGCAGATCCGTGGCAGAGACAGTCTCGGTAGAGCCATCCTCCCGAATACGATCGGCGGTGTCTGGTATCAGTTTTGCCAGTTCATTCAATGCGCCAGAAGCCTGCCTTACCGAACGCATTTCCAGCCAATGTCCCAGCAGCATGATGTCAATTAAAGTGACTAACTCCCAGAAGAAGCCCTCTCCCAGGTTGGTCAGTTGCGCGAATAGGCTGTACACAAAAGCGACCGAAATCGCCAGTGAGATGAGTGTCATCATGCCGGGTTTGCGATTTTGAATTTCCGGAATTGCCATTTTAAGGAAGGGAATACCCCCGTACCCGAAAATGATCAGGGAAAAGACGAATGGAATCCAGATGCTGCCAGGAAAGTCAGGCGCGGTAAAATTTAGAAAGCGTTGAATCAGGGGACTATAAATGAGCACCGGGATGCTTAATAACAGACTCCACCAGAAACGCTTGCGGAACATCTGCTCATGTCCGCTGTGATTGACATGTTTTTTATGGTGTTCTTTGGACTTATTGTGATCAGCGTGTTGATCGGGTGAGTGTTCGTTGTGATGGTGATGTTCTTGATGTTGATTTTTATCAGACTTATTTTTGTGATCCATATTTAATCCTTTGTTCATTATAGGAAGTTCTTTTGACATTTTCAAATTTGTTTATAAGTTAACGAAAATGAATCCAAATGGTTTCGTTGATTCACGATCGGTTGATCCTAAACAAATGCCCGGGACTGCTTATAGCAGAGCTTTCTCGGGTGCGGATCTACGGGATGTCGATCTATTTAAGTGAACTGCCGGTGGTGATTACCAAGAAATAAAAGATTAACTGTCGACTTCATCAAAATAAGCCCAGCTATCCAGCTCCTGTGGTTGAATGCCCAGCTGGGTTAACATCACCATGATTTGCGCGCGATGTTCGGTGGCGTGATTGATCACCTGGGTGAGGATCACCGCACCGGGAACAGATCTGGGAGTTCCCTCCCAATTCACTTCAACGCCGTCAAGTGGCTGAATGGTTGGAGCGATTTCGACCAAACCGGCACCACTTGTTTGAATCGATTCCTGCAATACAGCAACGGTTGGTTTTGGTGAACCCTCAGGTTTCCGGAAGGGTTGACCGGTTTTCAGGCGATGCCAATAGGAGCGTTCTGCGTTGGCGATATGTTCTAGCGTGTCGAATATCGAGCCATAGGTCCCGATCACCGTTGCGTTTAGTTGCTCCTCACTCAACTGAGCACATTGCTCAAACAGAAGTGTATTCGCCCACAGGTTATGCCGAAAGAGGGTATCGATGGTTTCATACCCGGTCTGATGGTTTTTATTTTCTGTCATTTTCAAATCCTCTGCTAACAGCTTACAGAACTGATGCTGTTAGCCATCATTATAAAGACAGGAATGTTTTTGAAAACCATCCGTAAAGCGTTTTTGGTTTCAATCTTGCTCAGGCAGATGCTCATCCAGGGCGCAGCGAAAACTCAAGTCGTTATCGACAAAATCACGCCTGTATCCATAACTTGCGTTGGCTGGATCTTTCAATACGCACATATCGCTGGCGCGTTGAACAGAGCGAACAGCCCCTTTAAAATCCGTCCAGCCACCACCACGACAAACCCTGAAACTACCGTCCTCAGGCCCGGCCGGGTTGCTTCGTGGTGAGATGGAGTAGTAATGTGCGTCGTACCAATCGGCCACCCATTCCCAGGCATTCCCTGCCATGTCCAAAGCACCATACGGGCTGGCGCTTTCGGGAAAACTGCCCACAGGCATGATATCACCAGTCTGTCTGGCATAGTTCAACCGGTTTGAGGAAGGCACTTCATTGCCCCAGGGATATATGCGCCCATCGGTTCCCCGGGCAGCTTTTTCCCACTCTGCTTCCGTAGGGAGTCGTCGCCCTGCCCAGTCGCAATACGTGTTAGCCTGATCCCAACTCATATAAACCACTGGATAATCACGGAATTCTTCATAGGGAAAGTATTTATCATGTTCTGGCGTTGTGCAAACACCTGCATCCATACATAACCTGTACATAGCGTTGGTTACTTCGGTGCGGTCGATCCAGAAGCCATCGAGAGTCACCTCATGAGCGGGCTTTTCGTCAGTTCGCCCTGTATCCAAACCCATACTGAACAATCCGGCTGGCACAAAAACCATCTCCATACCATCTTGCGGGGACATCCGCGTCGACCCGGCATTAATGGAGAATTCTGTATTGGCATTATTATCGGTTTCCGCGTCAAGATGGGTCTCATTTCTACTGCATCCCACCCCGAGCAGGATGATAACCAGAATTGCCAGTATCCATAACAAGGTTTTTTGTTGGCGTAAACGCATGTCAGAATAAAGCGCAAACATCATTTCCTCCTTCCATGTAACATCAACATTGATGGTATTACTGAACTACCAATATCTAAGATTTTCCAGGTTGTAACTATATTGTACACAAAGCGCAAGCGGGTGGAGAAGGATGGGGGAATTCGAACTATGATTATAGGGGATGATTTTGATGGACTATGATTGCTTTATTGTTCAATAGAAAAATTATTATAGATTTTCTTTACTCTTTTACCCACCCATAACGGGCATGGATGTACTGCAACCATTCTGTCAATTCAGGTAGTTGGTTTACAGATAAGCTGCCAAACAGCTCTTCTGTAGAAACACTTCTGAATCGATCTTCTTCCTTGACCAGTTTGTTCCAGATCTCTGTTGGCGAGTTACCCAAATGCTGTAATGCAGGAGAGGTTACTTTCTTGAAATCCAGGTTGTGGGCTGGTGCGATGTGCAGGAGACTGACAATATCTGCATCCATTTCCCCGGCTTTTTCCATCTCGTGAGCCAGAAATTGTTGGCGCATGAATTGGTAGAAAGGCTCGAAGAAGAGCGAGTCAAAGCTGTGCAACAACTCATTGCGAATGGGGCAATCCGGGCTGTCGTAGAGATGGTGGTAGATGCGGGTACGGTCAGTACCGCTTTTGGCAAATTTCAGGTTGGTGCCCCTATAGGATTCAGTGTATTTCCACTCGATCAGCACGATCTGGTGTTTTTTGTCGGATCGTTCGAACATCACGATCGCATCTGTGCTGGTGAAATTGGCTCCACGGGTACGTTTCCCATTGCGTGTGATTTTTTCACCGAGATAATTCAGTGCACCAATCCATTCCAAGGAAACCAAACTACCATCCTCTACAGGCAGCATGTGGTCGAGCTGAGGATAAATGGGTCTTAAGAGATGGGCTAGAGCGTCCGGTTGATCGGCAAAGGGGAAGAGAAAATTAACACAGCACACTTGCGAATCACACATGTGGTTGCTGCATTTCCCGTTCTGACCATCATGCCATTTAATCTCGTGTTTGGCAAAGTGCAGGAGGGCGCTTTCGCGGATACCCGGGAAGAGGTTTTGTTCGGCATGCTGCAATGGCAGGCAGAAGGGGCGGTATTTGGTATTGTAGAGCCCTGGTTGCCTGGATTCAGAGGTGAAGGTTGGGGAGGATTGCTTGAATGCAGATTGATGTGGCTTTTCGGATTCGAGGAATTTTCCCATTAATGCTCCTATAAAAAAATTGGATTATTTCATTGTTGTTGGTTTAATAAGTTATTCATCAACCAGGAAACTCTGAGGCTTGTATTAAGTAGATTCGAAATATTCAGTATCGATCCCTTTGATTTCATATTTCGTTCTATTCACAACCCCAACACCATAATCAATCATTAGATCTGCTAATCGTTTTCCATCAATAAGAACTACCTTTGTGTCAATATTTTTCACATAATTTTTGGCGTCATCTGTAAATCTTGAAGTAGTAATAAAGATTCCCTTTTTAGCTCTTTGTCCAAAAAGAGCACCAATAAATTTCTGTATTTCTGGTCTTCCAACAGGGTTTTCTTCCTTCCATTTTTTTGCTTGAATGTAAATCGAGTCCAATCCAAGCCGGTCTTCATCGATTATTCCATCAATGCCTTCATCTCCGCTTTGACCTACTGCTCTGGCTGCTTCTCGACGTGAGCCACCATATCCCATGTTGGATAATAACTCGACCACTAACTTTTCAAAGAAACCTGGAGAACCCCGTAATACAGATGATAATAATTCTGTGGCAAGATCATCGCGAATTTTCTGATAAGCATCTTCTAAAGCCTCTTCTGGAGTTAATTCCACCTCTGATTCAGCTTTACCATTTGTTTGATTTTCAATACGAGGTCTTTTACGAAACTCTATATACCCTGGAAATTTCTCAAGAAAATTCTTGTCAATTTTTTCTGGTTTACTCCGAAGCACTTTACTGCCTTCGGATGTTATTTTAAAATAACCTCGTCTAGGATCATCGAGTAATCCAGCTTTTTTTAGATATGCTTTTGCCCATCCAACTCGATTATAAAAAAGAGGTTGTTGTCCGCTGGACAATAAGACAGCTTGTTCTTCTTCGGACAAATTAAAATATTTTCCTAATTGTATCGTCGCTTCGCGAATATTATGTTCTTTTCCATCTCCTGCAATTTCTAAAAGCGGTAGCATAATTGTTTGAAAGTCTGGAATCGCCATTTTCTTACCTTCCTGGTTTTATAAATAGGATCTATAAGTATGTGAAAAAAATTCTAAATTGGGTGAGATACAGATAATCTCAAAGAGAAACCACCCTGGAAAATTCTATTGATAAAATTAGTATAGCATTGGAATTTTATTTTTAATAAATAAACCAGAATTTTGTCAAAGGAGATTAGTACTAACACAAAAAGGTGCACCGCACTTCTGGTTTCTGAGTAAATAGTGTGTCACGTTCAATTTGTTTCAATTGGGATGATCCCTAAGTGAAGCGCACCTTAACAACTCAACAGCTAAACAGCTAAACAGCTGAACACCTTTCCTGTTATAATCCACCCCATGATCGTCATTTCCGACATGATGGGCACACTCACCACCGGCTCCCCAATCCTGGGGTTGCTGGACTGGATCAAGGTACATCAGAACAAAACCCAGGCACGCTGGTTGCTGGCTTCGATGATGCCAAGCTACCTGCTGGTCAAGCTGGGGCTGATTGATCCA
>JAHYJK010000240.1 GCA_019429225.1 Anaerolineaceae bacterium | reverse complement strand
TAGAGGTTGTCTTGTGCGCCACAAATACAAGCGACGGCTGATGGATTTTCTTCTAAGGCTTTGACCTGGCTACTGATCTTGTTAGGTGAAATGGTGTCATCTGCGTCAAGATGTTGGATATAGACACTGTTAGAAAGCTGAACGCCTTTTTGTCTGGCGCCGCCTACCCCTTTATTTTCCTGCCTGTGATACAGAATTGAGAATGTGCTATTATCCAAGTTTCTTTGAACTACCGTTTGGATATCATCCTCAGATCCATCATCGACAACGATAACCTCAATATTTGGGTAATCCTGCGCAAGCGCAGATTGAAGAGCGCGCTCAAATTCTACCGGTCGATTGTAAACTGGAATAATGATTGAGACCATAGGAAGTGACATGAGAATTTTCAGTGTTTTTGATTAAAAAAGGGAATTATTTTCGAGAAATTATCAAAACAAAAAAGGATTCAATAACAAGAATAAGAACGCAACAATCTATTTGTTCAAATCAGCTTTTGGAATTTAGAAGTGTACGAAGGCTATAGTTGTGTGTATTCTATAAGTTCGCCTTATACTCTGCGGTGTTCTTCTTGTCGCGATCATTTCACAGGGCATTAGAGAGGTGTAGGGGTGATACCGGTTAAGTTTGCGATAGATTGCAAAGTTGTTGCAGTTTTTCATGATAAATTGGTGTTTAGCGACTTAGTGGGATGAAGATCATAGGATGATGAATTGGTTTTGGCGATTAAATTAAATGATTTTGCGGAATTTGTACAACGCGTGACCTAAGAATTTTGATCTAAAAAAAAGAGAAAAAAGGTTGAGTAACCCAATGAAAATATTGACTTTATCAAAATGATTTATCCGTACCTCTGAAAGCAGCTCATGTGCTTTTTCTTTCTCGTCCAGGTAAAACAAGTGCATTGCTTGATAATAAAGAATCTTCATTAAGCGATTGATTGTGCTTTCATCGATAACTGTATGATATTTTTTCATTACCTGATTCATTTCAAGTACCGCGCTTGCCCGGTTAATTACCTGGGTTTTTCGCGTGGATTCTGAAAGCCTTTCCTCCTCATGTATATTCCGGTAATAGCATAAGGTTTCAGGTAGATGTGTTATTCTCAAGCCAAGGCAGCCTGCCGTAAAATCATAAGCATAATCTTCCCAAGCCCAGCCAGGAAACCAAGGCCCAATGGCATTTGATGCCTGCCTGGTCCACAGGCAGGCGCTGGTATCCCATGGCCTGCCGGACAATACGGTCGGGAGAAACTGATCGAAGCTCTGATCACTCTTTTTCCTGGTTTTTTCCTGGCCGATTAACGGAAACTTTTGAAACTCAAGTGATGTGCAGTAGCACATCTCGGCTTCTGGCTGAGCCTGTAGCATAGCGACCTGCTTTGCAAGCTTCTGCGGGTGCCACAGATCGTCCGAGTCGAGGTAGGCAATGTAATCACCTTGAGCCTTTTGCCGCCCGGTTTCACGTGAAGCGCCAGGACCTTGGTTGGATTCGTGACGAATGAGGATGACCTCAATGGTAGGTTGCGATGCAATTTTGAGTACAAAGGGTTCATCCGAGCAGTCATCGACGATGATGAGCTGTATGGGGCGGTGGGTCTGGTCGAAAACCGAGGCGACCGCTTCATCGACCAGGGGGAAACGATTGTGGATCGGGATGATGACTGAAACTAGGTTCATCATAGAAATTAGAATTTTGCAATTATCTGGCTTAGCAAGTATGGATGCCATAGAATTAATTTCCTTAACATCATTGGCATTTTTGCTTTTTGATTTCTGGCCCCGTATTTTTTTGAAAAGGCGGACCACATGCCATCCAATCTTGCATGAGCAAAGTGCATCGAATCCAGTTCTTTGTGAATTGCAGCTTTATAAATCATTTTTGCAACGTAATTTCGCTGATAATTTCTGATGTCTTTTTCTTCTAAATGTTTTGTCCAGAATAAGTATTCATTTCTAGTCATATAAAAATAATAATAATCCGGAATGCCTCCTGTCAGTTTGGATTTTGGTTGATGGTATATTACAGCTCCGATAGCGACCTTATTTACAAAACCTGATTTGATGGCGCGTAAAGAATAGTCCATATCTTCATAATAAGCAAAAAAACGATCATCAAGAAAACCGATATTTTCTATAAGATTTCTTTTAATTAATATTGAGGTACCCCACAAACAAATTCTTTTAGGTTCATTTATCTCTGTTTCGATAAGTTCTTCAGTTTTGGCAAAATTTCTCTTAATGCAACCATCTGTGTTGATGTAGGTGCCCAAATATTCGATCTTTGAACTATCCCTGGTTTGTACAACCTTAGAGCTCACAATCCCGATTTGTTGTGATGATTCAGCAACATCAATCATATTCATGAGGGCATCAGGTACGACCGTTGTATCGTTATTTAACAACCAGATGTAATCAGCCCCTTTGGATAAGGCAATTTTCATGCCTTGGTTGTTTCCACCTGTATAGCCAAGATTTGAGTTGTTTCTATAATATGTCAAACTAGATAGTTTTTTTCTTAGAATAATTTCAGGATCTTCTTTGGAACCGTTATCTATAACTATAATGTCGAAATCAGGATATTTTAGTTTTTTGATCGAGTCTAAACACATTAGAGTATCATTAAGATTATTCCAATTCAATATTACAATGTAAACTTTTGGTAACATGGTTTGGTATTAGTAACTTTCTTTAGCAATTTGATCAATAGCATTCTTGGTGGCCACTAAATAATCATGTCCAAATTTCATGTCTGGCTCTAGGTAGTTTCCTTCAGCCCATTCATTCCAAGCGTTAATAAAAATCAATTCTCGAGCTCCAGTGTTTTTATTATTCTTGTATGTATCAATTAGCCAAGACTGATATTTCTCTGGAGTAGAGCCAGTTATTATTGTTGCTCCCACTTGTTTTCTGGCCGAATTATCCCATCTGGGCGTAACACATGGGAACCTTGTATAGTTAGGAATTTCTTTTTCAAGAGAACTGTTTACTAAATCCTGATACTGGATAATTTTATGATTAAGATAAGCATCGGAAAATAACTGTGGAATAAACTTGGCAAAAACCTTAGCAATTCGACTTCGTCTCTTAAGATCTTTAATTAGTCCCCAATCCGGTTGAAATTCTAATGCAGCATCAAAACCTTGTGAGCCTGGATCTGTATGTTCTTTCGGATTGCTTTCAACTTTACACAAAAATAGATCGCCAATCCCTGCCCTTTGCACTTCATTTCTCCAAATATCTGTAGTCTTTTTGGGGTCTGGCAATTCACCCGCCCTGTAAATTAGCATTAATGGCTTTTCATCGTGTCTAATATAGCGAGGGTCCATGAATGAAGGGATTAAAGCTCTGATATGTTCTAAGTCATCCTTTTCAGAATAATTTTGATTAATAAGGATTTGATTGTCTTTACCATCCCACGTTCGGGTCCAATTCTCATTTGCCCAACACAGACAGAATGGGAGGTCCGGCTCACCAGATTCAAGCACTTCTTGAAATGGCCGTTCCAACATTCGCTTGCCATTAAACCAGTAATGATAATAACAGAAACCATGTATGCCATATTCCCTGGCCATATCGGCCTGGGCTTGGCGGGTTTCTGGCACGCGCAAATCATAAAAACCCAGGTCAGCCGGGATATGGGGCTGGTAATGACCTTTGAAGAGCGGTTTGGCTTTGGTGACGTTTGTCCACTCGGTAAAACCTTTGCCCCACCATTCATCATTTTCGGGGATGGGGTGATATTGGGGCAGGTAAAAGGCAATTAATCGAGGTTTAACATTTAGCATTATAAATGATCTTTAAAAGCAAATATATTGAGTTGTAAATCATAAAATTTATTGCGTTCGGATCTAATAAATGGATGGTTAATCGGGTTTGCTTCCTTTATGTGATACCTGAATCCTTTATTTTGCAGCATTTCTAAAATATTGTGTAATTTCTGTGGTTCATTTGTTATTCCATGGTATTCGATAAAAATATAATCAACATTCACAAGGTTCTCATAACAATCCATAAGTACTTCGTATTCTGCTCCTTCTATATCGATTTTTAACATATCAACTTGTTGGTTCAACAGATCTCGCAATCTGAATGTATTTACATTTATCAATTTTGAACCATTCATATGGTCTACCAGTTTCCCACCTACACTATTATCTGATTTAAAACATAGTATGGTATTTGATGACCAAACTGCACAAGGACGAATCTCTATGTTGTCAAGACCAAACGCGTCAATATTCTTTCGTAACAGTTCAAGAATTTTTGGGTCTGGTTCAAAGGCGATGATATTTGCTTTTGGATAAAGGAATTTCCAATAGATAACACTAAGCCCGATATTTGCTCCACAATCGATGATAAATGGGACCTCCCTGTTTGCGTGGAATTTGTAAATCTGATTTCCCCAAATTTCATCTAGCGTTAGTAAGTACCAGTATGAATCTGAGATTAATATCTTCTTATTTAATAAATAAGAAGAAAAAACTTTCTTACGAGGTTGATATTCAATTCTCTTTTTTTCAAGAATACCCGGTAGCTTACTTGTTTTAGGCTTCAATATGTTCCTAAGAGTTGAAGACAATTTCATTAACTCACCAACAATGATTCTTTTAAGTATCAAAAAATTTACATTCACAGGTAACCTATTGTTACTGAACTCTTGTTATTATTAGGCAGTCTCTACAGTTGAGAATAAATAATCTGTTGGCCACCATAAGTTAGAAATATTCTTCGTTGGTAATTTAGCTTTTCCCCAAATTTCCCTTGCAATTACATCAAAAAGAATGATATTCTCAAAATAATCATGCTTAGCATTTGCATTTTCACCAAACCAAATTGAAACTGTATACCGCCCTTCCATCAGAGGGATTATTCCAAAATTACAACTAATTGTTCCGCTATGGATTGGTTTTTCATACACCGGTGATGGAAGATATTGGTTATTTGTATTGATGATTGCTTCACCATTTATTGATGAAATAACAAGCCCTATACTTGGATTAATTAATCCGTTAATGGAATTGAATGTAAACTCAATCGTAAAGTTATCTCCGTACTGCATGATGCCAGAAGGTGTATCATTAATGAGAATTGATATGTTTTCCACCCAAGAATCTCTATTATTTGGTCTTATAAACTCTTTTTTATATGATCTATTATCATCATTCGTCTTATTTAAGTATGATGAGACAACCTTATCTGTTTTACCGATTTCGTTGATTTTTCCACTTGTAAGAAGAATTGTTCTTGAACATAGTTTTTCGATTGCAGTCATATTATGGCTGACAAAAAGCACCGTCCTACCTTCCCCGGCCACATCACCCATCTTGCCCAGGCACTTCTTCTGAAACTCGGCATCGCCCACCGCCAGCACTTCATCCACAACCAAAATCTCGGGGTCGAGGTGGGCGGCCACAGCG
>JAHYJK010000239.1 GCA_019429225.1 Anaerolineaceae bacterium | reverse complement strand
CACCTTATAAGCTTCCTCGCGGGAGATCTCACCTTGATTGACCTGTGCCATTACTTGAACATAGTTATCGCGGAGCTTGAAAGCACGCAAAATCGGCAAAGAGAGTAATGCTCCGATGGCAGGGAAAATTGAGAACATTAACCAGATTCCATGAAGAGTTGCTGGACATTGAGTCATACCTTGTCAAGCGGTGAAGCCAAACACGGCTAAGCCAGCCATGCCGATGGTAGCAGCCAAACCGTTCATCAATTTGGTTGCGAATGTTTGCAAGGAGAAAGTGACTCCTTCTGCCCTTTCACCCGTCATAAATGTGCCGTATTTCACGCAATCGGGGGTGAACATGAACATCATTACGCCTGTAAGACCGCTACCAACACTTCTGAGGAAAAGAATCACCATAAACAAAGGATAATTTGAATATCCCACAAAATAAAGCACAACACTAAAAACTACATACACGATAACAGAGATGATATAAAGTTTGAATTTTCCAAACCGTTTTGAGAGCGCAGGTACAAATCCAGCAAGCAATAGCATTGGGAAGATCTGAATTGCCATAATCGGGGTATATGCAGCGGCATTCCCAAGGTTATTTACCGCAAAATAGGGTCCCACGGTCAGGGCTGAATTGGTCAAATAAAAAACAATCATGGAGGCATAAAAAATGAAAAGATACTTGTTTCCCTTGAGGTATTTCCAGATTTCAGGAAGGGAAGGAGCTTCTTCTTTCCGACTGAGGACGCGTTCCTTTGCCAGCCGTGTCACTGGGAACATCGTTGCGATTCCGATAACCGCAAGTGCAATAGCCATTGCAATCCAACCTATTATTGGATAAAGGAGGGGAATGCCAAGCCCGATGATTAAGGCGCCGAGCATTCCACCTACACGACCAATTGAAAGGAGGACTGTCCGTTCCTGGATGTTCTCTGTCATGGCTACGGTCAAAGCAAAAACAGGTGCATCACAAAGGTTATAAGCCAAATCCCAAAGCACGTAGGCAATTGCTGACCATGCGATTTTGATGCCCAACGAAAGGGAAGCTGGCATGGCGAAGATCAAAATTGTAGTAATGCGTATTGGGATAATTGAAACGCGAACCCAGGGAAGGAACTTTCCGCTCTTGGGTTTTGAGCGGTCGATAATTACACCAAAAATGGGGTCATTAACTGCGTCCCAAATTTTAGCAAACAAAAAAAACTGTGGCAACTGCGGCGGCAGTGATTCCCCGATCAGTTAAAAATACTTGCAGGAAGTTTAATACTAAAATATAAAACAAATTCTGGCCAAAGAAGTACATTCCGTACGTGAAACGTTCCGCTTTTTGATGTTTGAAATGTGGGGGTTTGGGTCTTTTCCAGTATTGCCATGAGGTCCTCTTGTTGGGTTAGATAGAATCTTCTTGTTTGTTGAACAGATTGAATTATTTAAACTACCTAGTAGTAGGTAGATAATAACAAGAATGTATTATAATATCAATATGAAAAAAACAACTGATCTTCAAAAAACCAAAAGGGTTAGACGAAACCGGAAAGAAGAAATTCTTGAAACTGCCTCAAAACTCTTCGCAGAATACGGTTACCAGGGAACTTCTTTTGCGTCGATAGCAGAAAAAGTTGGACTTACTGAACAAGGGGTTCTCCATTACTTCCCGAACAAGGAAAACTTGCTGCAAGGTGTCTTACAATATCGTGATGATGAAGCATTTAACCGTTATTCGAAGTTCTTTGACCTTACCAATAAAAATATTGATGTGTTTTTTGACTTACTTGTCGAAGCTTTTTCAGAGAATGAAAAGGTCCCCGGGTTGATTCAGTTGTTCACGGTACTTGTAGGTGAGAGTATCCGAAGTGATCATCTTTTACATGACTATTTTGTGGAGAGATATAGACAGGTAAGAGAATTGTATATCCAAAATTTTATAAATATGAATCTCAAAAAGCTGCGTCCTGATATTGACGAAGGTCAGTTGGCCAGCGTGATCATGGCGGTCATGGACGGTTTACAAATTCAATGGTTGCTCGATCCTGAAAAGGTTAACCTGTTGGAATCATTCAGATTTTTTTCAAAGATGATCGTTGACTATTTAAAACAATAAAAAATCGAATCTTCTCAGGCATGTTTCTGAAAGTGCCACAGATGACGACATAGGCTCGTTTTGGAAATAAATCACCACATTTGGGATGGCTACATATGGAAAACAATCGAAATATAGGCCCTTTTCTTCACAGGTACAGATTCTCAACCAGCACTAAAGATCTGCTCAAGAAATACTTCACCAATCCAGATATGTTTGAATTCTTTGACAAGTTATGCTCAGCTTATTCCTATACCACCGCCGAAGAAACACCGGGAGTGATGGCTGCCACAATGTTCATTGACAATCACGTTGGCGGAGTGTATTTTCCGGCTGGCGGAGCTCAAATGCTTCCCAATGTAATTGAAAAATCATTTGAGCGTGATGGCGGGCAGACACTTTATCACCAACGGGTGGATGAAATTCTGATTCAAAATAACAAAGCGTATGGGGTGCGTTTGCGGAATGGAACTGAAATCCGGGGGGAGCGTATTATCGCCAACTCCACCGTTTGGAATATCTATGGCGAGCTGGTCCGCCCGCAGCATATTTCTTCAAAGCGCATGGAATGGGTGAAATCGCTAATCCCCACCTTTCCCAGCATGACCCTCTGTATGGTGATTGACCGCGAGGGGCTGCCTGAGGATATTTTCCCATGGGAAATCTATATCGAGAATCGAAAAGTGATAGATTCTTCCGATTTGACCCTGTATATCAACTCACTCGTTGACGAGACACTGTGTCAGCCTGACCATTTGGTCGTGATGGTCATTGCGCCCAACATGCAGAAATGGCCGCATTCTACTGATCCGGCTTATCGCTCAGATGAATACGAAAATTTGAAAAAGCGTGAAGCCGAGCGCATGCTAGATCAGATCGAAATGCACATTCCCAATTTTCGCCAACACATCCGCCAATTGATCATTGGTTCGCCAACCACAATCGAACGCTTTTTGTTAAAAAATGGAGGTGCAGTGGGTTTTCCGAAGAACCAAATTGGACAGGAGATGTTGAAGCGCTTGCATGCCAGGAGCGAATGGAAGAATCTTTATTTTTGCGGTGATTCGACAGTCATGGCGACTGGCGCGCCAGCCACGGTGGTTTCTGGCATAGGCGCTGCAAATGTCATCTTACGAGATTTGCATCTGCCTGATTATGATGCGCGGGAATTTCCAAAACAATTCGTTCTTCTTGTTTACCAACCCTGTCGTCGTCCGGATTACAAGCCGACTGACGAGATTACCGATAAAAACGCGTGGATCGCGGCTTCTCAATGCCAGGGGTGCCTGGAGCCGGAATGTGTAAAAGGTTGTCCGGCTGGTATTGATATTCCTGGCTTTTTACGGCGGATGGAAGCGAAGAATTACAGCGGAGCCGCACGCCTAATCCGCGAGAAAAACCCGTTAGGAGAAGTTTGCGGTGTGCTTTGCGCAGCCGAACGATTATGCCAACGGGATTGTTATCGCCGAGACTTTGATGGCAAACCGGTGCGGATTGCTGAATTACAGCGTTGGGTATGTGCTGAAGCAGGGGAGAACGGCTGGTTAAAACCGGAGAAGAGCGGCACTGGACCAAAGGTCGCTGTCATCGGTGGGGGACCATCGGCTCTGAGCTGCGCCTATTATCTAAGCCTTGCCGGTTGCCAGGTGACTGTTTTCGTGGAAGGAGAATATCCCGGAGGAGAATTACAGAAAATATCGAATCCCAATCATTTGCTACTGGAATCCATTCAACATGATGTGGATGGCGTTTTGTTAAACGGTATCACTTATGTGAAGACGTCGCAACATGGGCAAAACCTGGATTTCCACAAGGTGCAGGACGATTATCGTGCTGCATATCTATCTAACGCCGCGAACGAAGGTTTTTCCGAAGCCAATTCCGCCTTTCTGGAAACAAACTGGCGTGAAACCCAAAACCAGCAAACCGGTCAGATAGCGAATCATCCCGGAGTTTTTGTTGGGGCAGAATTCCTGGCAAACGGGATCAGTGTGGTAGAAGCTGCTGCGAATGGTCGAAAAGCAGCCATGAATATATGGCACAATCTCACTACTCAAGTGTAAATCCTTAATAGCTTGGAAGTTCATTTCATGATCTGGGTTGGATTTGTTGTAATTTCCTTTCTTTGTGGCTCTATCCCTTTTTCATTTTGGTTGGGAAAACTCTTTTTAAAGGTGGATGTGCGCCAGGTTGGTGATGGCAACCCTGGTGCAACCAACGTTTTCAAAGCAGGCGGTAAAACGATTGGTTTATTGTCACTGGTACTGGATGTTACAAAAGCAGCATTGCCAGTTGGTCTGGCATATCACAACCTGGAAATTCGTGGTATCCCCATGGTTTTAATTGCCGTTGCACCCATTTTCGGTCATGTTTTCAGCCCATTTTTGGGTTTTAAGGGTGGAAAAGGGCTGGCCACCTCTCTTGGAGTATGGATTGGTTTGACAATTTGGAAAGCTTCGCTGGCGGGGGTGATTTTAACTGTGATCGGGATCGCCTTGACATCCATCCCTGGCTGGGCAGTCACGCTCGGTTTAGTGGGCATTCTAGCGACTTTGCTGATTTGGATTCCCGATCCGATTTTTTTCTTTGTCTGGGTATGTCAAACGGTCCTCCTGGCATGGACGCACCGAGCTGACCTGCGACAACGTCCAAGCATCAGACCCTGGTTGTTAAAGGGCCTTTTAGGATCAAGGAAGTGAGCGATCGTGATTAATTATCTGACCCATGCTCAAATCATTCACTTCATCTATTTTCAGCTGGCAGTTCTGGTGGTGATCCTGAGCAATGTCACCATCCTTCACCGTGCAAGGAAGCATAAATTACCGGACGATCTTCCAATGGTCTCCATTCTCGTTCCGGCCCGCAATGAAGAACAGAATATTGGCAGATGCATCCGATCACTACTGGCGCAGGATTATCCTTCCTTTGAAGTCCTCGTTTTTGACGACCAATCCAATGACGGAACCCTTGCTATTCTCAGACAGATGGCCGAGTCACAACCCAAACTGAAAGTTCTGATAGGCAATTCACCGCCTGAAGACAAATCGGGGAAGAATTGGGCATGCAGTCAGCTAGCCCGCCAGGCGCGGGGTGACTTGTTGTTTTTCACCGACGCTGATACGGTTCACCAGCCGCAAAGCTTACAAGAAATGGTGACTGCTTTGATGGGTGAACAGGCTGACTTATTAACCGGTTTTCCGCGTCAGCAGGTGATCAGCTGGATGGAAAGGTTGTTAGTTCCCTTTTTCACATGGGCTTCAATCAGTTTTATTCCGCTTTGGCTGGCATACCGGATCCGCTTACAGACTTTTAGCGTTGCTGTAGGCCAGATGATGTTATTCCGGCGGGAAGCCTATCAAAAAATCGGCGGACATACTGCCCTGGGGAAAGCGATTGTAGATGATTTAA
>JAHYJK010000012.1 GCA_019429225.1 Anaerolineaceae bacterium | reverse complement strand
CACTGGCTGTTCAAAATCTGGATGTGTAAAGCCAGATATTTCCAACCAAAAACCGTTGGGCCAGTATCAACGGTTTTTTAAATCTCGTGCCAATTTTCAAATTTAGCTAGATAACGATGAGGCTATACAAATATGCATTGCTCCAAATTATTTACGTGCTAAACTGTACTTGATTTCAAGTTCTTGCGAGGTGTAAATGGCTAGATCATATGTTTATAATGCCCAGGATCTTTTTGAATTCATGGTTCGTTTTTTTAGAAAATTGGGCGTACCCAAAGATCGTGCGGAAATAACTGCCGAGATTTTGCAATCTGCAGATTTACGTGGTGTCAGTTCACATGGAATTATTCGCTTGCAAACTTACTACGGAAGTAGATTACAAAAAGGTTTGATTGATCCATTAGCCAATAATGAAGTAATCCGCGAAACACCTGCATCTTTGGCGCTGGACGGAAAGAATGGTTTAGGGCAGGTTGCCGGGAAAGATGCAATGTTGCGATGTGTTGAAAAAGCAAAGACTTCCGGTGTCGCGATGGTAACAGTCCGAAATAGTAATCATTACGGAATTGCCGGTTATTACGCAATGATGGCGCTCGAACACGACATGATCGGCATCAGTTTTACGAATGCACAACCGTTGGTCGCTCCTACATTTGGAAAAAACCGATTACTGGGGACGAACCCCATCGCTGTAGCCGCTCCTGCTTTTTCTGAGAAGCCATTTGTTTTAGACATGGCAACCAGCATCGTTCCTATTGGAAAGGTAACCGTATTTGATAAAGCTGGAGATCAACTTCCGGAAGGTTGGGCGGTAGATTCGGATGGTGAAATAACAACCGAACCAAAATCAGTTCTGAATGGTGGCGCTTTATTCCCCCTTGGAGGGCCTGAAATATTACGGGGATATAAAGGATATGGCCTGGCTTTGTGGGTGGATATTTTCTCTGGTGTACTTTCAGGTGCAGCTTTTGGTAAAAATGTAGCGAATCCGAATAAATCAACAAATGCCAATGTTGGCCATTTCTTCGCTGCTATGCGCTTGGATGCATTTCGAGATCCGGATGAATTCAAAAAGGATATGGATGCTTTGTTCCAGCAATTAAAAACAGCAGAAAAAGCAGTCGGTCAGGATCGAATTTTTATTCATGGCGAAAAAGAATTTGAATTAACCGATAAATACAAAAAAGAAGGTATCCCACTTTTAGAAGAGGTGGTTAAATCATTGCAAGCGGCGGGTGAATCCATTGGAGTTCCTTTTGATTTAGATGCATTAGGAGAAAAAGATATCGATCCTGCCCATGCGGGGAATTAATTCTTCTATCCCTGTAGGATTACCAGCGCTTCATTTCCTTCCAATAAAATTTTTCTATCTCGAATGACCGGGAATGTATCTCTTTTATTACTGATCAACAATTTCCAATCTCCGGTTAATAATTGTGAACTTAATACCAGCCCAACATTTCTTTTACTGAAATTGAGAGCAATCAGGGCTGTTTGTTCTGATGTTTGCCTTACAAAGGCTAAGATTTTCTGTGGATCATATGTAATCGGTAGATACATTCCTTTTTGAAGTACCGGCGTAGATTTTCGAATATGTAACATTTTTTTGTAATAATTCAATAGAGAATCCGGATCACCTGATTGTGAATGGACATTCCTCCAGTGATGGTTGTTATGTACAGGCAACCAGGGTGTTGCATCTGAAAACCCTGCATTTTGTTCCGGGTTCCATTGCATCGGTGATCGGCAACCATCCCGACCTTTGTAAAAAGGCCAAAATTGTCTGCCTACTGGGTCAAGCACATCAGACTTTCTTTCGATGGGTATATCCCGCATACCAATTTCTTCCCCATAATACAAAAACGGAGTACCTCGTAAAGTAAGCATCAATGTGGCCAACACTTTTAAGCGATCATCATCTTCGCTTTTCGTGTATCTGGATGCAGATCGGATCACATCATGATTGTTCAGAACATAATTTGGCCAACCTTTTTGGTCCAGCACGTTTTCCCATTGTTGAATAGTTTTATAAAATGATGATGGTTTGTAATGGTTGTTGAGAAAATCGAATTCAAAGGCTGCATGCAGCCCCTGATCACCCGTGTACGTGGCAGCAGTATGATAATCCCCCATAAAAGTTTCCCCCACTGCATAACGTTCAGGATAGGAATCTAATAATTGTCGAAACGCTTTCAAAAAATCGAACATTTCTGGCTGATCCAGATCATGTATATGCTTTTGTTGATCAAATTTTGCCAAACCAATCTGATGTGGGTTATTTTGGAAATTTTCATCCTTATAATACGCATTAAAAACGTCTAGTCGAAAGCCATCCACCCCTTTATCCAACCAGAATTTGATTATATCCAGGATTTCATTGAAAACTTTTGGATTGCGCCAATTCAAATCAGGTTGTTTTTTGCTAAACATATGGAAAAAATATGCTTCGGTGGTGCTGTCCCATTCCCAACCACTGCCCCCAAATCTTGATTGCCAATTATTAGGTACTTTGCCTCCATCTCTGGCTTCTTTCCAAATATACCAATCTCGATACGGATTATTCCTGGATGATTTTGATTGTTGAAACCACTCATGCTGATCAGATGTGTGATTAAGGACCAGGTCCATGACTACCCGAATGCTGCGTTGATGAGATTCCTCCAAAAATATATCAAAAGCCTCTATACCACCAAATTTCTGATCGATATCACAATAATTAGAAATATCATATCCAAAATCGTTGTCAGGACTTGGGTAGACAGGGGATAACCAGATCGCATCAATACCCAAATCCTTTAAATAATCCAATTTTTGAATAATTCCTGGTATATCACCAATACCATCATGGTTTGAGTCCATAAAAGAACGTGGATAAATCTGATATATAACCCCGTCACGCCACCATAAAAAATCCGACATTGCTCCTCCAACGAGTTTTAAAAAAAGGGAAATTGATAAAATGATAAAGAAAATGAGTAATTAATACATTTTATAGTAAAAATTCATACCCAAATTAGACAGGGCTATCAAAAAACCTTGATTTGAAAAAATGATTATGGTAAAATATTACTTGCATTACGGAATTTAGTAGACCTCAACGAAAAGTGGGCAACCCCCACTTTTCTTATTTAGTAAGTATTTTTTTTGTGGGAGAAAAGCCAAGAAATGAAAAACGAATTTACCCTTGCTTTCAATGAAGTGCTGGAAGAAAAAGGTCTTCCGCGTGAAATTATAATAAAAGCGCTTGAATCAGCCATGGTATCTGCCTACCGTCGATCTGTCAATGCGTCGCAGGCTCAAGTAATTGATGCAAAAGTTGATATGGAAACCGGTAAGGTGACAATTTTTGCAGAAAAAGAAGTTGTTGAAGACGTTCAGGACGAACGAACAGAAGTTGATCTGGAAGAAGCTCGTCGCTTTGATGCAGATGCTGAATTAAGCATGATGGTGTCAGTGGAAAGCACACCCAAGAATTTTGGCCGTGTCGCAGCTCAAACTGCCCGCCAGGTAATTCAACAAAGAATCCGGGATGCTGAGCGACAAGCACAATTAGATCATTATGGGGATCAAATCGGTGAAATTATTTCTGGTGTTGTACAAGCCAGTAACGCTCAAGGCCTCACAATTGGTCTGGAGATGAAAGCCGAAGGCACCATGTTACGCAAAGACATGATTCCTGGTGAACGATTCCATGTTCATGACCGTGTGCGTACCCTGGTAGCTGAAGTAAAAGACAGTAACCGAGGTCCTCAAATTTTACTCTCCCGTACCCACCGTAATTTCCTGCGACGATTATTAGAAACAGAAGTGCCAGAAATATATCATGGTATCGTAGAAATTCGATCCATTACGCGTGAACCGGGTCAAAGAGCAAAAGTAGCCGTGTCAGCAACTCAATCTGGAATTGATCCGGTTGGCGCCTGTGTTGGATTACGTGGCGTTAGAATTCAAGCGATTGTGCGCGAACTTCATGATGAGAAAATCGATGTCATAGAATGGCATCAGGATCCATCACAATTCATCGCTCGTGCAGTAAGCCCGGCAAAAGTCAGTGGTGTGTACCTGAATGAATTTTCTGAAGGCGGAAAAACAGCTACTGTTGTCGTGCCTGAAGATCAACTCAGTTTGGCTATTGGTAGAGATGGACAGAATGCTCGCCTGGCAGCCAAATTAACTGGATGGAGAATCGACATTAAAAGTGTCCAGGAAGCCTCCAGCGACGCTCTCTACCGCTTACAGAAAGATCCTGGAATGGTTGAGATGGCCGAAAATGAAAAAGACAACATGGTCAAAGTTGAAGAATTGTTGGCCAAGAAATCTGGTGGCGGAATTCTTAATGTTGAAAATTATGATTTCCTCAACAAATTCATTGAAAGAGTGGAGACACGTACATTCATTCGTAGCAAATTGGATGAAGAAGCTGAAAGAAGTAGAATGCAAGCTATCCATGCCCAAATTCCACCAAGCTACTTTGATACAACCATTCTGGACTCTTCATTACCTGAACATGTAAATTACATTTTGCAGGAAGCAGGCTTCAATACGATTGCCGAGTTAGTCATTAAAATGTTACAGGCACCAGATGATATTCTTCGCTTAAATGGTATTGGTCCAAAAGCTATGAAATCAATTAAAGACTTGATGGATTCTTTACCTGAAAAGCTTGCAACCGAATTATCAGAAA
Organism: Anaerolineaceae bacterium; assembly: GCA_019429225.1. Taxonomy (GTDB): domain Bacteria; phylum Chloroflexota; class Anaerolineae; order Anaerolineales; family Anaerolineaceae; genus UBA6170. The sequence goes on along the minus strand of JAHYJK010000012.1, from coordinate 35,426 downwards.
GCGCTGAAGTTACAGAAGAAGTTGAACCTTCGAAAGAAGAATCTGTTGAAGCGTTAGAAGTAGTTGAAACCAAGGAAGAAGAACCCGTTGTTGAAAAAGAACCTGAAGTAATTGAAGAGCCTTCTCTTGAGGCAGTTTCGATTGAACCTGAAGTTGGACAAATCGAAGAGATCAGTGAAGAATTAGATGAGGAAATTTCAGAAGAAGAGGACGTTCCCGCACCAAGTCAAGAAGAAGAACTTTCCTTCGATGAACTTTTTGCCCTCCAATCTACCAATATTGAAATTCCATTTGTAGAAGATGAGGAAGAAGACCTCTCAGAAGATAAGAAAGCAAAGAAGAAAAAGGATAAGAAAAAGAAACGTCAGGTTAAGGTAGAATACAACGAAGAAGAGGATACGCTGATTTATAGAAAGATTCATAAACGCAGCGATGAGTTCGATTGGGAATAACTTTGAGGTGAAGTACCAAATAAAATGGTGAAAAAAGCGAAGGGTAAACGGCCAAAACATATACCACAACGAACCTGTGTCGGTTGTCGAGAAATACAAGCCAAACGAACGTTGACCAGAGTAGTTCGTACCGACACAGGGATCGTCATTGATCCAACAAGCAAGATGCCAGGCCGTGGGGCGTACATTCACAATGATCAAAAATGTTGGCAAGCTGCCTTGAAAGGAAAACTTGCCAACGCATTAAAAATAGAATTAACTGACGTAGACCGGAAAATCCTTCTTGATTTTATGCAGAAATTGCCGGAAAGCGTAAATGAAGAAGAGCATGATGGATAAACTTTGTTGTTGTTTTAGCTGATACGTTTTGTAGGTAAGGTTCGAACAGCGCACATCAATCCTGAGCTCGAAAAGAGTTTAGCACAAAAGTGCAAAATAGCGTTGGAGGTGCGAAATGAGCGAAAAAATAAAAACTATCGTTTTACCAAACAGTATTACTGTTCGCGAACTGGCTCAAGTTATGGAGACCAGTCCGATTCAAGTTATAAAAGTCTTAATGGCAAATGGGGTTATGGCTAATATCAACCAGCAAGTTGATTTTGATACCGCTGCAATCGTTGCCTCAGAACTAGGTTTTGAAGCATTTGTTGAAACCTACGAAGAAGAAGAGATTGTTGAAGTTGGCGAAATCCCAATGTGGCGAAAGATGATTATGGATGAAAATCCAAAAGAATTGGTCAATCGCCCACCTGTTGTGACTATTCTTGGGCATGTGGATCATGGAAAAACAACTTTACTGGATGCCATCAGGCATACAGATGTAGCTGCTGGGGAAGCCGGTGGTATTACCCAGCACATTGGTGCATATCAAATTGAACATAAAGGACAATTAATCACTTTCTTAGACACACCTGGTCATGCAGCCTTTACTGCAATGCGATCTCGTGGGGCACAGGGTGCCGATATTGTCATTCTTGTGGTTGCGGCTGACGATGGTGTTATGCCTCAAACCAAAGAAGCGATTGCGCATGCAAAAGCAGCCAGAGTACCGATTATTGTAGCCCTCAATAAAATTGATCGTCCTGATGCGAATCCTGAATTTGCAAAACGACAATTATCCGAAAATGGACTGGTTCCAGACGATTGGGATGGCGACACAATGATCGTTCCTGTTTCTGCCAAGCAAAGAACTGGTATTGAAGACTTACTTGAAGCTATTCTTTTAACCGCAGAAGGTATGAGCATTAAAGCAAATCCAAATGGAAAAAAGATTGGCACAATTATCGAAGCTGAAATTGACAAATCTAAAGGTGTCATGGCAACCTTATTGATCCAAAATGGGACTGTCAATGCTGGTGATATTGTTGTTGCTGGTAGTTCTTATGGGCGGATTCGAGCGATGTTTGATTATAAAAGCAAACCTATCCGCAAAGCAGGACCTTCCACACCAATTTTGATCATGGGCATGAATGATGTTCCTCAGGCAGGTGATATATTCCGGGTAGTTGGATCGACCAAAGAAGCAATGTCGATTGTTACAGAAAGAAAAATAGCAGATAAAGATTCCCGATTTGCATCTCCAAAGGCCACTTTAGAAGAATTATTCAGCCGTGTACAATCCGGTGAAGAGAAAGAACTACGCCTTATCATCAAAGCTGACGTTCAGGGTTCACTCGAACCAATCATGAATTCCTTAAATGATCTGGCAAGCAAAGAAATCAGCATCAATATTCTGCATGCCGAAACAGGAAATATCAGTGAGAATGATGTGATGTTAGCCAGTGCTTCAACCGCAATTATTGTTGGTTTTAATGTAACAGCAGATTCAGCCGCAAAACGAATGGCAGAGGCTGAGGGTGTTTCTATTCGATTGTATAAAATCATTTACCGATTGATTGAAGATGTAGAAAAAGCTTTAAAGGGTATGTTGGAACCAGAGTATGTTGAAGTGATCATTGGAAAAGCAGATGTTCTTGCCATCTTTAAAATACAGAAAATAGGTACAATTGCAGGTTGTAAAATTACAGCAGGTGAATTCAAAAGAAATGCCAAAGCTCGTGTCATGCGTAATGAAGAAGCAATCCATGAAGGCGAGATCAGCTCCTTAAAACATGAAAAAGATGATGTAAGGGAAGTTCGCACTGGATTTGAGTGTGGTATCGGATTAAAAGGATTTTCTGATTTTGAAGTAGGTGATACGATTTTGTGCTTCACCAAAGAGCTTTCAACAGAAAGTTAGAAATCGAGGAGGTTTATGCCATCAAAATTACGATTGACAAAAATTGGAGATCGAATTCAACAGGAAATTTCTGAAATGTTGGTCCGACAGGAAATTTCGGATCCAAGATTAACTGGCGTAACAATAACCGATGTAAAAGTAGATCGTGAATTAGCATATGCTTCCATTTATGTTTCTGCTTTAGAAGGTAGTGAACGCTCCAAAGAGATTTTACAGGGTTTTGAGAGTGCCAGCAATTATATACGGAAACTATTATCCATGCGGATTGAATTGCGCGCATTCCCGAGATTACGATTTTTTTGGGATCCAACGCCAGAACGAGCTGATCGGATCGAGCAAATCCTTTCCACAATTCGGGATGACGAAATTGTGAACCCCTCACCAACAACGGAGGAAACAGATCTGGATGACGATTCCATCTCAAGAGACGATTAAAGCTCTCTTTACAGAAGCAGAATCAGTACTTCTGGCTTCCCACATCCGCCCGGATGGCGATGCTGTAGGCTCTTTATTAGGCCTTGGTAATGCATTAATCCACTCGGGCAAAAAGGTATTCATGGCATTAAGTGATGGATTACCATCTAATTTCCATTATTTGTATGGCGCACACCTGGTAAAAAGATATGTTCCTAAAGATCTCAAATTTGATTTAACCATCAGCCTGGACATATCTGATTTAGATCGCTCAGGTGGAATTTTCGGTAATCGGGAAATCATTTTAAATATCGATCATCATATTACGAATACATTATTTGCCAAACATAATCTTAATGATCCAGAGTCAGTTGCCACGTGCGCAATAATTGCAGAACATTTGGAGAGTTGGGGTTTGCCAATCAATGCTGAGACTGCTTCATTATTGATGACCGGACTGATTACCGATACAATTGGGTTTCGTACCTCAAACATGTCCTCAAAAGCGATGAGAATCGCAGCAGATTTAATTGATAAAGGCGCTGACCTGCCAACCATTTACCAACAAGCTTTGACGAATAAAAATTTTGATCAGCTAATTTACTGGGGTTACGCATTAAAAAAATTGCAACGGAATGATCGGATAGCCTGGACAACGTTAACCCTTGATGATCGTAAAGATGCCGGATACAATGGGAATGATGATGCCGATCTAAACACAATCTTATCCAGTATCATTGACTGTGATATAACCATCCTCTTTGTTGAGCAAAATAATGGGCATGTGAAAGTCTCATGGCGTGGAAAATCAGGCTTTAATGTATCTAAACTTGCTCAATCATTGGGTGGCGGTGGTCACCCAGCAGCATCAGGAGCTGACATTGAAGGCAATTTGGAAGATGTAGAATTTACAGTTATTAAAAAAACTTTAGAACTGATGAAAGAAAATTAGAAAATGATTAATTCATTGAAATCTCATCCAGTCCATACCGGGGAGCAAACAAATGGAAAAAGAAAATAAAAACTTAATTAGTGGTGTAATAGTGATTGACAAACCAATTGGCATGACTTCGCATGATGTAGTGCAAATTGTGAGAAAAGGGACTAATATTCGCAGAGCTGGCCACACTGGGACTTTGGATCCTCGTGCTTCTGGTGTTCTGGTTGTATTGGTTGGTCCAGCAGTGCGTTTAAGCGAATATGTTTCTGCATCAGATAAACGCTATCAAGCTGTGATTCAATTAGGCACAACAACCGATACATATGATGCGGACGGACGTGTCTTATCCACCACTTCGGTAGATATTTCAGAAAAACAATTTGACGATGTCTTACAATCATTTGTTGGCCAAATTGAGCAGGTTCCACCTCCCTATTCTTCCGTAAAAGTCAAGGGACGTCATGCTTACGATATGGCTCGCAATGGTGAAGAAGTAGATCTCGAACCACGCACCATTAATGTCTACAATTTAGACTTGTTGGAATGGGCTCCACCAGAAGCTGTAATCGATGTGTATTGCTCGTCAGGCACTTATGTGCGCTCTTTGGCTCATGATCTGGGTGAAAAATTAGGGTGTGGTGCACACCTGATTGGTCTTAGAAGAACAAAATCCGGGCGATTCACCTTGCGTGACGCTGTACCGCTGCGCAAATTACGCGAAGCTTTTGAAAATGATACCTGGCAAAAATTAATCATCCCTGCAGCCGAAGCTTTAACGGATTGGCCTGCAGTAGAACTAACAACTGAACAATTAGATATTGTTCGCCATGGTCGTAGAATTCCTGCGGAACCAGGCGTTGGAACAATGGCACGCGCAATCAGTGAAGAAGGCGAATTAATTGGTTTGCTGGAACTGGATCCAGAAACACAGGAATGGCAACCGAAAAAGGTATTCACCTCCTAGTAATACGCACAAGATGGTGACCAGGTTTATGAATCACATCGATGAAGTTCACACAACCAAAAACCAGGTCGTTTATGCCACAATCGGAGCATTTGATGGTGTTCATATCGGCCACCAACATTTGGTTCGTTCAATGGTTAAGCAAGCCCAAAAAAACTCAGCCCGATCTCTGGTGATCACTTTTCATCCCCATCCTGCAGTATTACTACGATCCTTATCACTACCTTTTTACATAACTACTCCCCCTGAAAAACAATCAATTTTTTATGAATTAGGTGTGGATTTTGTTTTGGATCTGAAATTTACCAAAAAGATGTCAGGTATGGATCCAGATCAATTCATGGATATGATTCTGGATCAGTTTCCAATTAACCAGCTCTGGCTAGGGAAAGACTTTGCTTTAGGTAAAAAAAGGTCAGGAAACCTGACGGTACTACGTGAGATTGGCAAAAAAAAAGGGTTTTCAATCATAGATTGCCCGCACGTAGAAGATGTTAATGGAAAAATATCGTCCTCAGAAATAAGGAATTGGATCATTAATGGAAATTTTCCTCCAACAACCAGAGCACTCAATCGATATTATTCTCTTGAAGGCAAAGTCATATACGGGGATGCACGAGGTCGGAAAATTGGATTCCCCACCGCGAATTTGAAAGTATGGGAAGGGAAGCTTTTGCCAAAACCCGGTGTATATGCTACCTGGATTACGATTGATAATAAAACCCTTCCTTCTGTAACAAATGTTGGCATTCGACCAACTTTTGAATCTACAGATACGACCCCGCAAGTCGAAGTGCACATTCTTGATTTTGATGAAGATATTTATAAGAAACAAGTACAATTACACTTTATTGAGAATATTCGAATAGAGAAAAAGTTCAATTCAATTGATGAACTTATTAATCAAATCCAAAGAGATGCAAGGCGAGCTGAGGAGATTCTGAATAATGTCAAAAAACAGACAGGTCTATTTACTTGATCCCCACGATTTAACCCCTGAAACAATTGCGGTTACATTCGCAAAAACATCCCGCTCACCACAATCCTTTCAGGAAATTGCCGATGAATTGACCGATGAAAAATCAGCTGAATTTCATGAAAAATGGGTTGTGGGTTATGGCCATGCTTCTGTTGCTGAACATGCGGTTTTACACATTGCAGTTGAAAATGTTTCCAGATTGGCGGTTGAATGTCTGGAAAGCAATCGCCTCGCCTCTTATACAGAAAAATCAACTCGATATCAAAAGTGGAATGAAAATAGCTTTTATATTCCTGCAGAACTGGATGAAAGGCCAGATTTAAAAGAAAAATACATTCAAGCGAATCAAACCCTTTTCCAAACTTATTTGGCTTCATTACCGATCATTCGGGATGAGATTGGGAAAAATAATCCCAGACGAGCAGATGAAAGTGAAGCTGCCTGGGAACGCCGGATCCGCTCGGACTATGTGGATGTTTGCCGTTTTCTTTTACCAGCCTCTTCGCTCGCAAATGTTGGCATGACGATCAATGCACGGGCTTTGGAGCATGCCATACAAAAAATGCTATCCCATCCATTGGCAGAGGTCAAGTCAATGGGCATAGAGATTAAACAGGTTTCACAAAAAAATGTACCTACTTTGGTGAAATATGCTGATGCCGTACCTTATTGGGTAAAAGCAGCTGAATCCTTTGCAAAAACATCAAAATCAGTAAAGCAATCACGAACATCAAATGATTGGTGTCAATTGGTGCAATACGATCAAAATGCGGAAAAACTTGTGCTGGCTGGATTGATTGTAAGAAACAGTAATCTGAGTTTTCAGGAAGCCATGGACTTTCTTCAAACGCTGAACCAAAATCAATTGGATTTATTGAGTAAACAAGTATTCGATGATGTAGGGCGCTTCGATATTCCCGTAAGAGAATTAGAATATGCCACTTTTTCTTTTGACCTGATCATGGATCAAGGTGCTTATTTTGAGATCAAACGCCATCGCATGATGACGCAGACTCCACAAACATTATCCACATTATTGGGTTATTCAGTTCCAAAAACAATCGTAGACGCCGGTTTTGAAAATGAATACCACCAGGCAATGAAATTAGCCCATCAAACATATCAGGAATTATTTGATTGGAACCCAGATGTTGCAAGTTATATCGTTCCGAATGGATATAATCGCAGGCTCCTCTTACGCGCTAATATGCGTAGTTTGGATCATTTAATTAATTTGCGCAGTGCTCAAAATGCACATTTCTCTGTCCGACGAATTACTCAGAGAATGGCTGATGAAATCAACCACATAAATCCCCTGCTTGGACAATTGATTCGAAAAAATCAAAATGAAACCTGGCAAACCATTGAAAATCAATATTTCAGTGAAACTGCCCACAAACCATAGCGAAAAAATCTGAAGGTTTCATACTTCAAGAAGTAAGGATTGTTTGAATTTCTCTGCTGGTATCAGATTGCAATCCTGTATCATACCAATTCCACATTTCATCCAGTAGTAAGTCGGCAAGTGGCTTGATTTTGATTTTCCTCTGCTCATCGGATAGAGTGTTGTCATTTAGAATTTCTGAATAATCAGGGTGATTATTTTTCCAAGCTTCCAACATGCGATAAGCGGACTTTGGTTGTTCTACCCATGCCCCACAAAATGAAAAGTCTGCTTTCATCACCCAACATAGTGGAATGTTTTTGTATCCGTTTTGTGAAAAAAATAGTGTTAATTCTGGATTTTCATGTCTGATAAAAATTTTCATTTCAATAGAAGGGGAAGCTTCCACAATTTTCGCAATGATTGGTAAATTCATAAGACTATCTTTACACCTGGCTTCTGTTAGCACCACGATTTTTCGAACCTGGTTAAATTCTCTCAGTTTCTGGAATTCAGCAGATGTGATCCGAAGGTCATTTACTCGTTGTTTCATTTCCTTTTGGTAAATTTCCATTCGTTCAATATAATCTTGTAGAGAAAGTCCTTTATTCCAAATTTCTTCAGTGATCATTTTCATATCCTCACGCTAATATCATGAATCCATTCAATAATAATACGAATGTACCATAAATACGTACAATCAGGATTAAAGCTCTTCGGTTGATATTTTTCCTCAAGTTGCGTGGTGTCAAATTTCCTGAACGATTAAATCCAAAAAATGTACAGCCAAAAAATGGACAGTTGACAAAAAATTATTTCGATATATAATTTGGCAATAATTGAATACAAAAAGACGTTGAAGAGGACGAGTACATAATGCCTCGACGGTACAGAGAGCAATGATTGGTGAAAAATTGCCCGAACAGCATTATCGAATGGACCTCAGAGTCGCAGGGTGAAAGGATACGATTAGCCCGTGCCGGAGTTGCCACCGTTATCAAGGTAAAGGGTATCGCAATAGGCTGTACCCGATAGAGTGAGGCTGGCTTTTGTTCCCTTTGTTTCACAAAGGGATTTTTGATTAAAGCCTTCCTAAATGAGGTGGCACCACGGACTCAGCGTTCGTCCTCGAGCGAACGCTGTTTTTTTTGTTAAAGGACATGCGTTCGCACACACAATCATTTTATTTTTGGAGGAATTCATGTCAACCACAACCCGTTTTATGCTGAGTGAAAATGATATACCAAAACATTTTTACAACATTGCAGCCGATAGTCCAGTCAAACCCACGCCAGTATTGCATCCACAATCAAAAGAACCAGTAACCCCCGATTTTCTAAGTGCCATATTTCCGATGCCAATTATTGAGCAGGAAATGAGCATGGATCGTTTTATAGAAATACCGGAAGAAGTACGCGAGATCTACAAGTTATGGCGGCCAACCCCGTTGATTCGTGCAATGAGATTGGAAAAAGCACTGAACACCCCTGCTCACATTTATTTCAAATATGAAGGTGTTTCCCCATCTGGAAGTCACAAATCAAATTCCGCTGTTGCGCAGGCATATTACAACAAAATAGCCGGTACAAAAGCAATAACCACGGAGACAGGAGCTGGCCAATGGGGTACCGCGCTCAGTATGGCCTGTAATTTCTTTGGAATGGAACTTGAAGTTTATATGGTCAAAGTCTCTTACCAACAAAAACCAGCCAGAAGATATGTTATGGAAACTTATGGAGCGAAAGTTTTTTCCAGCCCCAGTGATAAAACCCAAACAGGGAGATCCATCATAGCAAAAGATCCTGATAATCAGGGTTCATTAGGAATTGCTATTTCTGAAGCCGTTGAAATCGCAGCTTTATCGGGAGGTCAGAAGAAATATAGTCTCGGTTCTGTATTGAATCATGTTCTTTTACATCAGACGGTAATTGGAGAAGAAGCACTTAAACAAATGGATATGGCAAATGAATACCCGGATGTAGTAATTGGCTGTGTGGGTGGAGGCTCCAATTTTTCTGGAATAGCATTCCCCTTCTTGCGCGAAAATCTGAAAAATGGTCAGAGAACCAGGTTGTTGGCAGTCGAACCTGCAACCACTCCTTCCTTAACACGCGGGATTTATGGCTATGACTATGGTGACACCGCTCAAATGGCTCCTATTCTAAAAATGTTTACTTTAGGACATGATTTTATGCCACCGGCCATTCACGCTGGAGGATTACGTTACCATGGCGTAGCTCCTCAACTGAGTGCTTTATATGATGCTGGATTGATAGAAGCAATAGCGCTTGGTCAATTAGAGGTCTTTGAAGCGGCGACATTATTTGCTCAAACAGAAGGAATCTTACCAGCACCTGAATCATCCCATGCAATTCGAGCAGCTATTGATGAAGCAATGGAAGCAAAGAAATTGGGTGAGAAACGTGTAATATTGTTCAACTTATCCGGTCATGGCCACTTTGACCTGACTGCCTACAATGCTTACAACTCTGGCGAATTAACAAACAATGATTTTCCAGAACATGCCATCAATGACATTGAATCACATTTACCAAAGGTAAATATTCCTGTAATGGGATAAATAATATGGATTCCCCAGAGAAGCTCTCAATCGTAGCTTCTCTGGGTTTCATAATAAATATCATTCTGCCATTGGAAGCGTAAAATGAAAAGTAGTACCTTTTTTATACTTGCTATCAAACCAGATTCTTCCCCCTTGCATTTCCACCAAACTGCGGGTGATATTTAACCCCAATCCAGTACCAGATGAAGCTCTAATATCTGCATCTTCGGAGCGGAAAAATTTCTGAAATATCATCTTTTGATCCTCTTCCGATATCCCCAGCCCATTATCTTTAACCATAATATGGGTGACCCATCTTGACGGGTCTGACCCCCAATAATCCTTTGATTTTTCTGCGATTAATGAGATCTCTCCACTATTTTGAGTGTATTTGTAGGCGTTGCTGATCAGATTTGTCAGAATCTGCAATAACCGATTGGGGTCAGCCCAAACATCTGACAACTCCTCGTCCAGTGTAAGATGAAGAGTTTGTTGTTTCTCATCCAATTGTCGCTTGGTGGAGCGAACCAACTCATTCAAAATTTCTTTCAAATCGAGCGCTTTGGGTTCCATTCTCATATTGCCAGCTTCAATTTTCGTGAGATCGTTCAAATCCGAAACCAGCGTATTCATTCGATCTGTGTTATTTCGAATGGTCGATAAGAAATTCGCCTGAGCAGGTGTGATAGACCCTACTGCACCAGTTGCCAATAATTCTGTATATCCTTTGATGGATGTCATTGGATTTTTCAATTCGTGTGCCACCAAAGAAACAAATTCACTTTTTGCCTGGTTTGCCTCCTGAACCTCTGCATAAAGCTGGCTATTAACAATTGCTATCGACGCATGTTCACATAAACGTATCAGGAAATTCAATTCATTTTCATCTAAATAACGATCATCGAAATTTTCCAGCATCATCATCGCGATTATTTTTTCATTACGACGAATTGGTAAGAGAATTTGTGTGATTGCTTTTGGATGTAATTGAGTAGTCCCATTTGCCATCACCTGAATTGGTTGAATTTTTTTACTGTCTGTTTCTGTCTTCAAAAAATCTGAAAATGCAGATTGATTTTCTAGTTTGGTCAACTGGTCCGGTTTGAACCCTGAAGATGCCATGAGTTGAATTTTTGACTCAGAAATCAAACCGATCCAGCCAACATCACATCCTGATTGCCGAATCGCCCAGGTCAAAGTGATTTCCATTGCTTTTTTCATATCCAGACTGGTATTCAGATCCCGATCGATACGCTGCATAACCGATAATTCTTCAACACGTTTAGCCAATTCCTGGTCTGTACGGCGATACAATCGTGCGTTTTCCAATGCAATTGCAGCCTGAGCAGCCAGAGCAGATATAAGCTCCTGATCGTTGTTCTTAAAGCTTATTCCATCCTGGTGACTCACCAACTCAATCAAGCCCAAAATCTGGTTCTTCAATATCATTGGGATGATCATCAAAGAATTAATCGATGTCTCGTAAAATGCATTGAGTTCTTCATGAAATTTATTCTCAGAATCAGTGCTATTTGCTAAAATCGGGGTTTTCGAAAGAAAAGATTTTCCAATCAAGCCATAATCAAGTGGAAAGCTGGTCGAAAGTAATTTATCCGAATTGCTTCCCATAACTGCCTGATAAACAAGTTCCTGGTTCCTATCATCCAGGATGATTAATCGTGCTTCATCACATTTGACCATGTCCATTGAATTTTGAAGGATGGTTCCATATAACTCTTCAATTTCCAAAGTTGATGTAAGCTTTCGGGTCAAATCATTTAATATCGACAATTGCCTGGCATACTGCTCAGTTTCTTCCAATAATCGAGCTTTTTCTATAGCCCCAGCGACAAGATCTGCAATAGATTGCGCCAAGGTTAATTGGCTCTGAGAAAATTTCTTATCCGGCCGTCTCTCACCAATAATAATACATCCATTCGTGATGGCTCCAGTATTCAATGGAACAATCATGACTTCCTTTAACTCTGAATATGAAACTGGATAATTTCGTGATGAACAATATTCGATGTAGTTGTTAATGATCAAACCACGACCACTTTCTATAACCATTGATTCCATAGATTGAGTTTGTGTCAAGAGATGGTTCTCTTTTTCAGAAATACGTTCATCCAACTCAACAAAAAATACAGTTCGCAATGATTGTGTTTGGTGGTCTTTTAATATGATATAAAAATCACTGGCAGGAATCACCTGTGTTGTTTGGGCATAGATCAATTCAAAAATATCATCAAGGGCTAACGTATAGTTCACACCCTGCACTATTCTGTTCAGAATATTCATATCACTGATACGTTGCTCCAACTCCAGTTGATGATACTTATGCATTTTAGCGTTTGAAAATTGATCAATCAGAGGTTTGATCTTTGCTATTATTTGACCAATTTCATCTGGATTTGGATTATCTATAGTGAAAGCCAGCCATCCTGCCAGTTCATTTTCAAGATACATTGGCATGATTACATTGGCGGCTAACAATTCTAATTTCTCTTTTTCATAACTTATTTCAGTGGGCAACTGATTTAAATCAGATAAAATTATCGCTGATCGATTCTTAACAAAATACTGAACAAAATCAGAATCAGAAGAAAATCGCAAATCACTTGTTTTCCCCGATAAGAATGGAAATCCATAATATTCATTATTTGATGGTTCAAAAACAAAATGATGATACGTATTAACATCGGTAAGTTTATTAATTTTTTGTCTTAGTTCTTCATAAATGTCTTCATTCTCCCCAAGATGATCAACTTTAATATTTTCATCCAAAGATTTAAAGGTTCTTTTGTCTTCAATAAAAGAAGTTTTTCTAGCAGATAATTTATGGTTTTTCATCAACAATAATGAAATAATATTGGGTAATAGAAACATGATTAAACCGATGAACAAAGGCGGTTGTAAAAAGACTACCTGTCTCAATCTATCAAAAATATTAGCTCCTAAAACGATTGCCCCAATTAGGCTGTAAATGATCAAAACAACTATTAATCGGTTATTATCTGAAAATCCCGATTTGACTTTTGTTTTACCTTCCTCAAATTTGATTAGTCCGCCAATCAATATTGGATAAAGTGCAATGGGTATGAAAATCCATGGCGTTATTGGAGACATTGATTTACTCAACATTTGAAATAGCAGAACACAAAAAGGAGCCCAACCAAGTACAAAACCAATTGCTGAAATTCCTTCCATTTGTAATTGGTTTGATATTTTTATTCTCATGATATGGATAAAGCCATAGATAAGAGCTAATCCCAGAAGTATCCCTGACCATAAAATAATGACGCTCTCAGGAAATATTTGGGCAAATCGTTGGAAGTTAAACCTTAATAATAAAGAACCAATCACCGCCAAAACAGACAGGAGTAAAACAACCATTTTTAGATTTTTACAGGCATTTTTATTGATTATTCCGGGTAAAATCTGAAATAAAAAAGTGGTTGACAACAACAAAACTGAACCCAGCCAAATTGATTGAATAAATTCAGATGGGAATGTCGAATAATAAGAAGTGCTCACCAGGCACGCAATCAGGCCCATGATCATCGGAAATTTGGTCGATTGTTTTCTTTTTTGATCAACCACAAAAAAAGCAATAGCAGAAATAAAAAACACCCACCCTAGAACATATGGTGTAGTGAAATAGAAGAATCGAGCATATATTCCAAAATCCCGTCCAAAATTTGAAGTTTCAGTGATACTCAAAAATTCTATTACGGATATCAATAAAACTAAAAACACCACGAATAAAAAGAAAATCCATAACCCGAATTCTCGTTGTTTATATGGCAATTTTGCATTCATGGAAACCAACCTTAATTAAGGATTTTTAGGCTTTGTTTTCTTTTGTTGTATATGAGAAATTTCAAGTTCTACAGGCACATATTGGTTAATGAGCATTTTCAATAAAATTCGAACCCGATCAGAACCTTCCAATTTCATATCAAAAATACCTTCATACCCTACGAACGGTCCATATTCAACTGAAATTGGGGTACCGCTATTAAATTCATCCTTAATCTCGATAATAGAGTCCTCAGAATCCCCTATTTTTTGTTTCAGTGCATGAATTAAAGACTCAGGAACAATCGAAGGTTCACCTCCAAAAGCGATAATTCCTTTTGAGTGTGGCATCCATTTAATAGTAGATGTTCCTATCATCTCAGGCTCTGTTCTAATAAATAGATAACCTGGAAAATAAGGACGAATTTTACGGGAGCGAGGATTAACCGGTTTTACTTTAATTTTTGGATAAAAAACTTCAATTCCCAACAATTCGATTTGTTTGAATAAAAGTTGTTCCTTGTTTGGATGGCTTTGAATTACATACCAGCTAGATGACATTTCGCAAAAACCACCATTTTCATAATTTTCTACCAAATTAAATTATACCTGAACATGACACCCCTTCTTTGTAATTCTGAACACAGAAGAATTAATCTAATAATTCTTAAGTACTTTTCGTAATTATGACTGCAAATATGATTGCTATGATGACAAAAGCGACTAATCCTGTTTCAGGTTGGTAATTGGTTATCGTAAAAATTGCCGGGGAAGGAATTGCCGATTCTGAAAAGGTAACCATGGATGTTGCATATAAATTATTCGCGAAATGCAATCCAAGAGCAATTTCCAATCCTTTTGATCTGAGTGAAAGCCATCCCAATAATAATCCAATGCCAATATAAAACGGCATGGTCGTTAAAAGTCCATATGAGGTTACTTCAGGATTTGCACCGTGTAAAACACCAAATAAAATTGCCTGTAATGTAATTCCCAACCAACGATATCGAAATAGGCGGGTCAAACCATGTAACAGGTAACTCCGAAAGAGGACTTCCTCTGCTGTGATCTGAAAGGCGATTAGTAATAATGCAATCAACATGTAAGGCAAAAAGGAAAATAATGAAAATGAAAACACATAATTTCCGGGCTGAAGTATCGAAATGATAATATCAGCCACCCCCGACAAAACAAACCAAATGATAGCTGACGTAGTTAGCAACTTCCAGTTGAAAATAGTTTTCTGAGTAAAAACCGATTTAATTGATTGTTGGTGTAATAAACGAATACCAGGCACCAAAAAAATCAGCAACGCAGCAAAAGGCAACATCGTAACCCATAATAATGTGATAGGTGGAAAAAGATTGAAATCCATCGTACCTTCCAGGAAGGAAGCAATTACTAATAACAATGCCTGAGCAACCAGAGTAACTCCAACAATAATTATGATTAGTAGTAAATATCTCCAAAATTCAAACTTTCCTTCAGGGAGTGGGTTATTAATGTTTTTCCTGTTGACTGGTTCCATACATCCTCAAAATTGAATCTAAGATGAATTCTCAATCACTATAAAAGACTTTGTCCTTAGATTGATCAATCTTATCATGTTAAAAAAAATAAAATTCTCTTTTTTCAACAACAGTTCTAGCGGACATTACAGACTATTCAAATAATCAAAACATATAGACAATTCCTGGTAAATTACTATACTTTAAAATGATGAATTTCGGTAAACCTTCGTATTTTTCTGATAAAAAATCTATTCCACCTTTGATTTTGGATCGTTTCCTACCTCCCTATCCATACGGTGCATTATCTGATATGCTGCGATATTGCGGAATCGAGAAAGGGTGGGTACTGGATCCAGTTGGAAATCAGCCAATCAGTGCGATTGAATTAGCACAAGCAGGTTACCAGGTTTTTGTTGCCTGCAATAATCCAATTCTAGGGAAAATTCTACAGGTTATCTGTGCAGCTCATCCATTAAGTCTTTATCAGGCTGCAATTGCTGATTTTGGTGCTTTAAAGCGTGGTGATGATCGACTCGAAAACCAGATTAAAGCATTGTATATCTCACCCTGTCCAGAATGTCTCTCAGATCAAACCGAAGTCAGATATCTTTGGAAAAAAAATCAAACAACACCATTTGCAAGAGAAATAAGTTGTAATAATTGTGGTCTAACTGGAATTCATAAAATATCTGACATTGACAGGGAAAATCTTAATCAAATCGGAAATATCCAATTACATCGTACAAAGGTATTACAAAGAATTTTTCCAGGGAGCACTGACACACCAATAGCTGTGAAAGAAGTAATCGATTCCTATTTACCTAGATCATTAGCAGTCATTTCTTCTATCATCAATAAATTGGATGGTTTGAATACCACAACCCAAAGAAAAGATATTCTTGAGGCATTATTGGTCCATGTATTTGATTATGGAAATATGCTGTGGGGCATAGCTTCCAGTAGAAATCGGCCGAAACAAATATCGATTCCAGCAGAATTCTATGAATTCAACTTATGGAAAATTTTGGAGGAAGCAGTCTCAAAGATTAGAATTATTGATCACCCAATTTCGTTTACTTTTTACCCCGAGCTTCCACCTGATACTGGAGGAATCTGTTTTTATCCGGGCAGAATTAGTTCTTTCAAAGATATTGAGAAATTGCCTGAATTTCAAGTGGTAGCTACCGTACTTCCACGTCCTAACCAGGCACTGTGGACATATAATGCAGTCTGGAGTGGCTGGATTTGGGGTCATGAAGCTGCTCAAACATTAAAAGGAGCATTAGAAAGACGCAGATATGATTGGATCTGGCACACACAGGCAATTCGAACAGTGTTTGCTTATACTTCAAAACTAAAAGTACCTTTTTTGGCAATCGCCCCAGAGTTATCCAATAGTTATATATTAGCTTACCTATCTGCCGCATCGTCTTCTAATTACCATTTGAAAAATGCTGCTTATCATCCAGAACAGAAATCTGGTCAATTCTATTGGTTTCCAAAACAATCAAAATTAAATAATGAATCATATCAACCATTATCAGCAAATATTAAAAAATACCTGGAATTAAAATGCGAATCAGCAGATTATCAGGAATTGATGTCGATTTTTTTGATATCTGAGACGATCGAAAAAAGAGATTCATTTCAGCTCGATAAGTTTGATAATACGCTATTCATGCAAACACAAAAATTATTTGAAGAAACCATTTGCGATAAAGAAAATTTTTTTCAGGTGGATGAAGACCAACTTGAAAATGCAGAATTTTGGTTAAAAAATCCACCAGGTATTTACCAGCCTGTAAGTGACCAGGTTGAAGGATATTTCATTCGTTTTGTCCAGAAAAATCCATCCTTTACATTTGAGGAAGTTGCTTATTTCATCAACCAAAATTTACCCGGTTTGATGCCAGTTTCTAATATATTTCTGCAACGGCTGGTCAGTTCTTATTGCGAACTTCACCCTGAAGGACTAAATCGATATAAACTGAATGGTCAGGAATATATTCAGGCAAGAAAAAGCGATATCCAACAAATGATTAAATTAATCCATGCTATTGGATTAAAACTTGGTTTTGCAGTAGGTGGTGAGTATCCAATTAATTGGACTTCCGAACAGTTAAAACCGAATTATAAATTTTTTATTACTGCGTCCAGTATCATTTCACAATTTAAATCCAAAACAGAACCAGATGATTTTGAAACTGTGATCGTCTTTCCGGGTAGTCGTGCAGAACTACTCAGCTATAAATTGAAAAATGACCCGGTTTACCATCAGAATTTCGGAAATTATCATTTTGTAAAATTTCGTCATTTACGGTCAATTAGTGAAAACCCAGGTATGAATTTCAAAACCTGGGTTCAAATATTGGATTCTGATCCGGCAGTGTGGCAGGAAGCCAACCAACCAGTGTTATTTTAAACCATATTGTTAGGGAGATGGTGTTGATGATGGCAATGGTGTCACAACAGTAGGTACCAGGGATTGCTGTGTAGCAGTTGGTGTAAGCGTTGGCGGAAGCGAAGTGTTTGTCGGTGTGGGTGTTTCCGTTGCAGTGGGTGTTACTGTAAATGTTGGTGTAATCGTTGGTGTAGGAGTGACTGTAGGTGTAGGTGTGGCAACCTGAATTCTAATGGTTACCTTTTTCTCAGCAAATCGACCATCTTCAGAGGATTCAATTCTTATTCTCAAAGTGTAATCTCCGGGCTCAATTTCATCTTCAAATAAATCCCATGTATAAATTAGATCTACATCCTGGAAGTTCCTATCAA
Organism: Anaerolineaceae bacterium; assembly: GCA_019429225.1. Taxonomy (GTDB): domain Bacteria; phylum Chloroflexota; class Anaerolineae; order Anaerolineales; family Anaerolineaceae; genus UBA6170. The sequence goes on along the minus strand of JAHYJK010000012.1, from coordinate 17,407 downwards.
ATTCAGCTAGATTTTCCCAGTCGTTTGGATCCGATCCGCGTCCATAATCAAGCCGCATCCTTCTGTAATTATGGGTTGCATCAACAAGTGCGTAGATGTCCAATGGATTTGTTGTTATCATCTGTCCTTCAGACATACCAGCGAATATTATTTTTGCTTTGGGATCATCAGCCTTACATTCCCGTTCAGGAACAAACAAAACCGGGCTTTCAAACCCTAAATTATTCGCCCAATTCCTCCCATCGGATGTATCTTCGATCCATCTAACTGCCCATTTCTCTTTGACGTTCAGAACAAATTCTTCTTTTGTAAACTCATTACAGGCAGAAGATGCTCGTAATCCCGTCCAGGTATCAATATTAATTTTTTGCCATAAGTCTTCCGATCTTGGCAATGGTAGTTGATCAAATGCAAAAATTTCAGTTCTTTGATTGGGACACCACTCAGAAGGTTCGGTTCCTGAAATCGTGCAAATGATTTTATCCACAATTCCCGCAGGTCGCACAAAACTGGCAGAATTATTACCAACCAACCGGTTTACAGCAAATTGCATCGTTTCAGCCCAGATTGGGGCTGCTCCGGTTAATCCACTGGTATCGATCATTGGCGTATAGTCCGCATTACCAACCCAGATTCCAACGGCAACATCCGGTGTGAATCCTAATGTCCAGTTATCGCGAAAATCATTGGTGGTCCCTGTCTTGACAGCTACCTGGAAAGGAAGATTCAGGATTGAATTGGCACCAAACATAGGTGTTCGGGCTTGATTATCGGACATAATCGAGCTGATCAAATAAGCGTGTTCCTCTCGTATTACGCGATTTGGTGTTGGATTCTGATATTCATACACTATGCTGCCTAGATGATCGACGATTTTTGTAATGGCAACAGGAGGAATCTGGTTTCCTGTGTTGGCAATTGTTGCGTAAACATTGGTCAATTCCAGCAGCGTAACATCTCCCCCACCCAGCGATAATGACATACCATAATCTTCTCTTGTCAACGTTGATATTCCCATTCTTTTAGCAAAGTCAACGAAACCATCTGGATGAGCTGTAGCGGGATTATCATAAATTCCCACAAAATCCAAAGCTTTGACAGCAGGAATATTAAATGAATTTGCCAATGCTGACCGAACTGTCACTGGTCCATGAAAACGATTATCATAATTAACAGGCTTATAAGGTTCACGAGGATCATTCGGATTGCCAGATGGCGGAAACTCACTCGGGACATCCCAAATTAATATAGCAGGCGTCCAACCTTTTTCAAAGGCAGCCAGATATACCAAAGGTTTTATGGATGAACCTGGTTGACGTGGGGCTAAGGCCATATTGACCTGACCAGAAATACTTTCTTTATAAAAATCCGCTGATCCTACCATTGCTAAAATTTCACCAGTCGATGGGCGAATAACAACACCGGCCCCACTGGTTGCATTTTTATCAGCCAACCCGGCAATTTGAGTTTCTATTACAGATTGAAGTTTATTTTGAATAACTGGATCCAGGGTAGTATAAACAGTAAAACCAGAACGATAAATGGTTTGGGGATCAAACTGGCTTTCCAGCTGAGTGCGAATGTAATTTACCCAGTGTGGATGGATCATGCTATAGTCATGGGGTTTAAATTCATAAAATTCAATTTCCTGGGCAGCATTGGCAATTTCATTTACACAGACTCTTTCCAGATTTGTGCTCACGTAAATGCAATTCTTTTCCTGAGAAAGCTCATACATTAATATTAAAACTTGTTTTTGTCTGGTTAACGTAGCTTCCCGATTGGTGTAAATATCATACACAGCTGGTGCTTGTGGCAAACCTGCCAGGAAAGAAGCCTGCGACAAAGTCAACCTTTCCGCGGAAGTATTAAAATATGTTTCTGCAGCAGCCTGGACACCATACGCAAGATTTCCATAATTGTTTTCATTCAGAAAAATCTCAAGAATTTCTTCTTTGGAATATTTACGAGTAATTTCAGCAGCCAGAACGATTTCTCTGGTTTTTCGCTCATAAGTACGTGTGTATCTTTCAGTATCGTCCAGAAGGAGCATGCGAGCTAATTGTTGTGTAATAGTGGAAGCCCCCGAAACAATATCGCCAGATGTGTAATTTTGCCAGAAAGCACGCGCAACAGCCACCGGATCAAATCCAGGATGGTTGTAATATTCTTTATCTTCTGTTGCGATGGTCGCTGCAATTAAGTAAGGTGAGATTTTCTCTAAGGGCACATACGTTCTTCGACCAGCATTTGGATCAATAATTTCATAAATTGTGTTTCCATCGCGGTCAAGAATACGTGTTGTTTCAAATTTCGCTGCTTTTTCTCTTAATTCCTCTACCGGAGGAAGTGCTTGAGCTATTTTATAGTATTGGTAGACACCAAAAGATCCAGCTGCAATCACAATAAACACTACGATGAATAATCCAATCAGCACCATGCGGATAAAACACCCCCAGGCTTGTTGAAAATCACCTCCATTTGAAGATTTAGGAGGTTTTGGTGGTTTTATCTTTTTGCTTTTTATTGATTTTGTTGGAGCGGTTTGAAAGTTGGAGGGTCGCTGTGTTGTCAAGTTTTGTTGCGTATTTCGATAGGCTGCTGGAGAAACCCTTGTTGCCTGGGTATCATTGACATTTGTTTTATTCGGAAGAATGGGTTGTGTCGCTCCAGGTGGTGGTGGGATCACTGGTGTGTGGATCGTTGAAGGTGTATACGATCTGATAGGGCGTGGAGGTGTTTTTTCTATTTCTTCTTCTAATGGTGTAGTTTGATATTCAATTGCTTTTGGAGTCTCCTTTTTGGATGTCATTGGAGTCTTTTTTGAATCATCAATTGGAATTGTCACAGAGTTATTCTCAAGATCACTCGCCTTTTCAAGATCATCCCTTGAAAGTTGATTTTCGTCTTGCTCCTGATTGGTAGATTCGTTTTGCCAACCCTGATTATCATCAACATTTTCAGAAACTATTTCATTAATTTTGTCAGACGAAATTGATTGTTCACTTTCTAACTCCAATAAATCATTCGAATACCACCCTGCTGTGGACTCGGGGTCCCCAGTTGGGTGTCGATCTTCAACCTCGCCATGTTCATCTTTTTCAACCTGGTTTGGAGCATCTCGGTCAATTTCCAAATTAGTTTTGCGTTTAGGCGCTGTTTCTTCCAAAGATGCGTCATTATCTTTTTGTGATGCAATTAATTTTTTCAATCGATCCGCTGGATCGTCTTTATTTGAATTACTTTGATTTGGTCGGTCATTTTCCATAATATTTTCCAAAGCTATCTTATAAGTAAATTCTTTTGTTATTCTAGCATATTTCATTTGACCTCGAATAACTCTCCCTTTACAATCAGGCTATGTTTTCTTTAAATATTGCTCCACAAGACCCTTTTAGTTTGATTCTTGTAAATGATTCCCAACGCTCGGAGGAGGAAATTTCATTTGATAATACCTGGGAAATTCAATATGAAGGGGGTGAGTTAGGTGGAATTTCTCTTTACAGCACACTTGGTTTACAGGCATTAAGTCTGAGAATTACACCAATTTTCTCAAATCTTAATGAAAGTAGAATAAACCTTAAGCAATTCGAAAAAGAACCAAACATAACCGAGATTTTGCCTAATTACACGAATATTTCTGCTGAAGTTTTCGCAGGAATTCATTTCAGTTTAGAATATTTCATATCAAATTCGCATTCCATTTTAGGCCAGGTTTCCATTCACAACAAATCTTCACAGAAATTTTCTGGCAACCTTCAATATCTTGTTTCTTTAAAGCCTTTATCCGAAGGCGAACAGATGAAAGGAATGCAATCTGAATTATATTTTGTCTTATCAGGAAAAACGAAGGATCTATACCCGATGTTTTACCTCAGTGGACTTTCACAACCCGGAAAACTGGGGCAACCATCCATCGCAAGTAATTTTGAGATTGATTCAGGTTCAACTCACCAATTCAAGTGGTGTCTGGCATTTGAACAAGATAAATTCCAATCCCTGAAAAGAGTAATAGATTATCATGCCTTAGATTTTGATAAAGAGGTAACACGAAATAAATTATTTCATCAAAGAGATTTCTTCTTTTTTGACACCGGAAATACTGAATGGGATAATGCATTGCTTTCTAGCCAGAATTCTGCCAAACAATTAATTGTCAGAGATTCGGAAGAAAAACAAAAACTTTCTATGATTCAGAGCCGACATCCTGAAAAAACGATATATCAATCAGAAGCAGCAAAAAAACGAAATAATGAAGGAATTTCACCAATTCAATTATGGTACTTTCTGCAAGTTTTACCAACACATCACAATTTGATTCAGGATGTATTTGAAGAGTTTATGAATTTTCAAAGGGAAGATGGCTTCGTTCCGAACCATTCAAACCCTTCAAATTTTCATGCTCGATTTCATGCTTTTCCCATCTTAGCAACAATCGCTCAAGAAATACTTGATTATCGAAGATCTAAAGATTTATCAATTTCATATCTAAAAACATTGGTCTCCTATTTAAAATATTGGTTATCCTTTTCTATAGATTACTCCACCCCTCATTGGGAAAATGCTTTGCAATCTTTATACGAAGATTTACCGATTCATAACCAATGGGAAAAAGATGGCAACGGAATTAATGCCCGCTGGATTGAATCACCATTTCTCACCAGTCTATTAGCAGTAGAATGTGAAAAATGTTTACAGATTGCTGATCATTTCAAGATTGATTTTCCAGAAAGAAATTGGGTAGAAGATCAAATAACTAATTTAAAAAAATCTATTAACGATTCCTGGAATCCCAAACAAAATTATTTTGCTTATCGAGATCTTCAAACCAAAAAAACACCAGGAAAAGTCTTGATCCTGAAAAAAAATGGTTCGGGCAATCATAATTTGGAGAAGAAACTGCGATCACCCCAAAGGTTGACTGTACGGGTAATTACCCACCCTGAACTTTCCAGAAAAATCACTGTCGAGATAAGAGGAATGCTTGAAAGTCAAGAAATTCTTGAAATTATAAAGCCAAAGAATTTCAATTGGAGTACCACAACAGGAATTTTTACTACTGAAAATGTGTTTGAGAGTATATCCTCCATAAATATCTTTGCGCTTCCTGATGATAATTCAGTAGAAATCAGCACATCACAGTATACGATGATGGATTTGAGTTGCTTTCACCCTATATTAATAATGGATAACAACAAAAAACGTATCCAGCAAATGGTAGAGCACTGGCTGGAAAAGGAATTTTTGAGTAATTTTGGGCTTTCATTGCTTCCAAAGAAATATCAGTCAAGCATTAAAACCCGCACAAATTCAGTGGATTTGCCTTTGAATTCACTCATATTGGGAGGGCTGATTGAAAACCAACAATTAGATCTGTCAAAGAAGGTTTTTATTAACTTAATGAAAGTGGTTATTAAAAATTTGCGATTATCTAAAAAATTCTTTAAACTATATGATGCCAATGATGGAACTTGCAAAGGTGAATATAATATAATTAATGGGATGATTCCATTGAAAATCTTTTTTAGATTAATTGGCATTCATCGCTGGACAGATAATGAAATTGAATTTTTGGGTACAAGTGTCTTTAAAAAGGAAGTTAAAATTTTTTATCGTGGACTTCAGGTAGTTTGCTCACAAAAAGGACATACAATCATTACTTCTGGTGGAAAAAATATTGAACTTAAGACGAATAATTATCAAAAAATTAAGATCCCATCCTAGATAAGAAAGGATCAAGAATGAATTCTCAAATAAAAGCCCCAGATACTCTGCTAATGGCTGTAATTCAGTCACAGGATGTTGACCACGCTGAAAGTGCATTAGAGAAATTGAATATTCACATAACACGCTTAGCCAGCACAGGGGGATTTTTAGGCAGAAGAAATGCAACCTTATTCTTAGGCTTACCAGCTGAGAAGGAAGAAGTTGTATTGCAGACTTTAAAGAAAACCTGTCGTCAACGTGTGGAATATATTGCGGTACCTCTAGAAAGTGCACCATTACCTCTACCGGCACCAACACCCATTACGATTGGTGGAGCGAATATTTTTGCATTAGATGTTGAACACTTTGAGGAGATATAACCATGAAAATGATAATTGCTATCGTTCGTGATCGAGATACAAATCCTGTTTCAACCGCCTTAACCTCAGCAGAATTCCGTGTTACACACATTGCGTCCACAGGTGGCTTTCTCAGACGGGGAAATTCAACACTGTTTATTGGAGTAGAAGATGATAAAGTGGATCAGGCGATGGAGGTCATTAGAACGAATCTGGAACCAGCAGATGATCCTGCACAAAAACGTGCAACCTTATTCGTTCTCAACGTGAATCATTTTACACATTTTTAATTTTCCTTTTTATAATGTTAAAAAATTGAAAAATGATTCTTCATCAATCTTCACTGTTTTGGCACAAAAATTGTATTATAAAATTAATCAATTCATTCATTATAAAATAAGGAGTAGGGAATATGAAATTTGCAGATGCGTTTACTTTTGTTTTTCAGGATCCAGAATGGTTCAAGAAAATTATCATCCCTGGATTAATTGGTTTACTCATTCCTATTGTTGGCCAGATTTTTTTGCTGGGATGGGCATTAAAAGTTACATTGAACGTTATTAGAAATAACCCAAGTCCATTACCAAACATGGAATTTGGGGCAGATTTAGGTCGTGGGTTCAAAGCATGGGTGGTTGGCCTTGTCTATGCGATTCCAATGATACTTTTTTATTTGCCAATCCTCATTTTGGGTTTAGTTGCTTCAGATAGTGGAGAACAATCTATGGCAGTTGTTGTTGCAATTGCTGGCATTTGTTTTGGTTTCTTAATGCTTTTATATGGAATCGTCATGGGATTAATACTTCCAGCTGCTTATGCTAGAGTTGCTGTAGAAGATTCTATCGGGGCTGGTCTTGCCTTCGCAGAGGTCTTTAGAATGGTGAAGAACAATCTTGTTACCTATTTACTGATTCTCGGAGGTACACTGGCAGCCAGTTTTGTTGCTTCATTAGGATCGATAGCCTGTGGTATTGGAATTTTAGTAACTGTACCTTATTCATTCGCAATCATGGGACATTTCTATGGCCAGGGTTACTTAGAAGCAAAAGGCTTAAAAACACTCTAACATCTCATTCGCGTTAAAAATCCCTCAAAATTATTATTGAGGGATTTTTTTATTCATGGAATTCTTCAACCTGATAGGTAGAAACTTCAAGAAGTTTCAATTTCCATCGATCTGGACGGTCCCCCATTTTTCGACAAAGATGTGCCAGGAATTCTTCTGGATCTGGAAGCTGTTCCCAAACCTGTGGTAAAAAAGTGGCTTTTCGGAATCCATCCTTTAATATCACTCCATCAAGTCCAGGTTTTAACATGGCAGGAAGTTCCATTGGATTATCATATTTTAAATTGACCGGAGCAGTTAATCTTGATATTTCAATATTAAGACTATGAATTTCATTGAATGTCACTGGAGGAAACCGATAATCTTCCAACGCTGCGGCGACAGCATGATGTTGAACATCCTTTACCAACGGTTGATAGGCTTCCAAAACCCCAATACATCCGCGTAACTGTCCATCGCTTTTTTTGTGTAAAGTAACAAAAGAAGCACCATATTCACGAAGTAGTTTTGAATAATTAGCAATATCCAGATCATCTACCTTTTTATTCTGTGTAGCATTTACAATTGCCTCCCGCGCAACTGTCAATAAAATCTTCTTATCCTCGTCCGTTAAGTGCTCATTCATTTCTTTCTCCTAATCGAAAATAATCTCGATCGTGATACAACAACGGATCTCCTCGTTCAGCCTTTGCAGCCACTACTTCTGCAATAAACAGAGTTGAATTTCCCAGGTTAATTTCATTAATCACAGAACAATCCACCCATGCCAATCCACCAGAAATCAATAATGATGGACTTCTAAGAGAAAAGGTTTCGAGACTTGCAAAACGATCTTCATTTTCTCCCATAATTCCTGCAAAACGATCACTTATTTCCTTTTGTTGTAAAGAAAGTATTGTCACCCCAAATTCATGTGATTTCTTAACCAATTCACAGGTACGAGTATTATTCGCCAGCGTTACAACAACCAATGGAGGTTCAACAGATACAGAGGTAAAAGAATTAACTGTCATCCCATGGAAAATACCCTGAAATTGGCTCGAAACAATTGCTACTCCGCTTGTCCAATTTCTCATAACTTGTTTTAATTCTTCAGGTGTAATACTCATTTTCATCCTTTCCTTATATCTTTTCATTAAGTATTCTTTGAACGAAGATGAAAAGACACCTTTTATTGATAAGAAATTGTTAAATTTGATTATACTTTTTTCGTGTACATTTATAATAGATTTGGTCTACCTTTTTTGAGTGGATTTTTCATTCTGCCTATTTCATTTGCTTGCAATCAAAAAATAAGAATGGTACTATCTAAAAATGTTCAAAAGTAATCGGATTGATGGAAAATCAACACCAAAAGTAAAACATAATTTTCATGCTGGAAATGCAATTCTAAGTATTATTGGATTTGCTGTTCTGGCTGCCACTATTTTTACCATGTGGACACCATCCAATTTATTTGCCAATCAGATGCAAAATATTTATGACATATGGCAGGCACAATCCAATATCACCTACCCCACACCTACTCAACTACCTCCTGCCCGAATCGGAATTGTGGCTGGACATTATGGAAATGACTCTGGTTCAGTTTGTTCCGATGGTTTCACAGAAATGGAAGCGAATTTAAAAATTGCTACCCTGGTTGTCCAAAAATTAAGGGGCTTGAGTTACACTGTTGATTTATTAGAAGAATTTGATCCCAGATTAGATCAATATGCTGGACTGGCTTTGGTATCCATTCACAATGATTCCTGCGAGTACATAAATGACGAAGCAACTGGTTTCAAAGTGGCAGCCCCTGCTGAAAGTCAATTTGAAGATCGATCTGAGAGATTAGAAAAATGCTTAATCCACCGTTATCATGAAATCACTGGTTTAAAATTTCACGTCAACACCATAACACCTGATATGACCAGTTATCACACCTTCAGTGAAATTAGCAGTGACACAACAGCAGCAATCATTGAGACAGGTTTTTTAAACCTGGATGAAGAAATCATTCGTTATCAACCAGAATTAGTTGCGGATGGTATCGTTGCCGGTATTGAATGTTTTATTGGCAAAGAAAACGTCCCGGATAATTATTTATCTGAGATGCCATAATGGAAAATTCACCTTTTTCAGCCTCACAGGCACTATCAAAAGCCCGTGAGCATTTACGCACCAAAAATATTCCAGAAGCTCTCCATTGGGCGAAGGTGCTTATCCACATAGCGCCCGACCAGGAAGAGGGATGGCTGATTCTGGCAGCCTGTTCTCAACCAGAAGATAGCGTCAGGTATCTTATCAAGGCGTTGGAAATCAATCCAGGATCTCAACGTGCACGCCAGGGAATGGATTGGGCAATCAAACGACTGAGGAAACTGAAGCAAGAACAACAAACCACTGTCACAATTCCTCCATCTGATCAAGTGAAAGTAACCAAACCAGCGATCAGAAAAGCTAAATCACGAAATGGGAATACCCTATGGATAAAAGTAACCGGTTTGATCGTTTTTTTATCCCTGGTAATCTTCGGAACCTGGTTCGCTGTTCCAACGATAAAAACAGTTTTTGCCAGGCAACCTGTTTCCCAAAGGCCCGTTGGGGCGATTCAAAAGTTGACCATCACACCAACTGCCACAGCTACAGCAACTTCCACAGCCACACCAACAGCCACAGCGACAGCCACTGCTACTCCTACCAATACACCGACTTCTACTCCCACCCCAACATTCACGCCTACGTTCACCCCCACTTTTACGCCCAGACCGACCATGCCAACAAATTATGGGGTTGAAATCCCGACAGAAGTAGATGAAAATACACGCTGGATCGATATCGACTTAAGTGATCAAATGTTATACGCCTATATCGGTGAAAATGTGGTGAATTCTTTCCTTGTTTCCACTGGAACCTGGAGAACTCCAACAGTCATTGGAGAATTTCATATCTGGGTGAAATATCGATATGCAGATATGCGCGGTCCTGGATATAATTTGCCAGATGTTCCTTACACAATGTATTTTTATAAGGGTTACGGTATCCATGGCACCTACTGGCACGATAATTTTGGCACTCCGATGAGCCACGGATGTGTGAACATGCGAACCTCTGAAGCTGGTTGGTTATTCGATTTTGCTTCCGTTGGCACGCTGGTGAATGTACATCCTTAACAAAGGATTCAATTGGTGAAATTAATTTCTGAAGACCAACCATTATCCAGACGGGAATTTCTAAAAAGATCTTCTTGTGGACTTTTGGGTTTAATGGTGCTTCCACACCTGGATAATAATTTATTTTCAGAAAATCAAACCATTCTCTCGGACCTGACTCCATCTCATGGTAGAGTGATTTCGTCCTCCGTTGATGTATTCCAATCGCCATCAAAAACATCAAAATTAATCAGTTCTCTCTGGCAAGATCATGTCCACCCCATTAATTCAGTCACTGTAGGTGACGAAGATCCGGCTTACAATCGGATATGGTATGAAATGGGTGATGAAGGTTTTGTTCATTCTGGTAATATTCAACCTGTTTGTATTCGCACAAACCCCGAAGTGGAAGAAATTTCATCTAATGGACAATTAGGTGAAATAACTGTACCTTTTACAAATGCTGTCTGGCATCCCAAATCACTACATTTGATTACCTACCGTTTATATTATGGAACAGTATTTTGGGTTAAAAGCGCTGTTCGGGATAATAACCAGAAGCTCTGGTATAAAATTGCAGATGACAAATGGAAAATTCATTATTATGTGGAAGCAACCCACATGCATCTTTTTGCGCCTGATGAAGTCACGCCAATCTCTCCTGAAATTCCAGCCGATCAAAAATTAATCGAGGTTCGATTACAGGAACAAGCAGTAATTGCCTACGAGAAAGGTATTCCAGTTTTTTTTGCGAAAACCGCAACAGGAGCACGCTTTATTGATGGCGATTATCGCACAAAACCAGGGGTCTACATTACCAATCGAAAACGCCCTTCGCGCCACATGGCAGCGGGTGACCCTGCTGCACCCAACAGCTATGATCTGCCGGGGATTCCCTGGGTAACCTATCTTACCGAGAGTGGTGTTTCATTCCATGGAACATATTGGCACAATGATTATGGTAAACCAAGAAGCCATGGTTGTATCAATTTAACGCCGGCTGATGCACAATGGATTTATCGCTGGTCATCCCCAGCTGTTCCATTTGGTGAAGAAACCTACATGGAAAAAACTGGGACTAGAGTAGATATTTTCTAAACGAATAGACAAACAAACGGACAATTTTGATCAGATTCTTTGAAAATATTAATACTATTATGTTATTCTATACTTGAGGAAAAATATTAATGTTAAAACATGCTTTATTTGCTGGATTAGTCTTTGATGAAAATGACAACCAGGTTGAAAATGTCTATATAGGCCAGGATCCTTGTTATGTCGTCAATGATCATGGATTTAAGCGCCACATATTATCAGAAACGATCGATCGACAGGTACTTGATCAGATGAGAGAAATGATCGAAGGGAAGGAAGATTTCATCAGTCAACAAGCAGCTAAAATGCTGGGGCAGGATGATATCTTCACCTATGCAATGATTGCTAATCAATTAAAAAATATGGATAATCAATTTGACAAATTGCTTGAAACAGGAATCCCGACAGAAACGCGATCCTATATGGGATTGATGGGATTTAAAATTGTAGTAAATGTACATGGAGATGTCATTTCTGTTAATCAACCAGGAATTGAATCAGGTGAAGAAGAAGGAGAATAATCATCTCCATCATCAAAGATTTGATACAATTAAATCAGGAACGATCAACTTATCAAGGTCTGGAGCAAACAACAGATGCCTTCTGAATTTATTATTGATGTAAATGAATCTGATTTTGAATACGAAGTACTTGCTTATTCACAAAATACCCCGGTTGTTGTGGATTTCTGGGCTACCTGGTGCCGCCCATGCAAAACACTCAGTCCATTGTTAGAAGCATTAGCTTATGAAGCTATGGGTAGTTTCAGATTGGCAAAAGTTGATGTTGATTCAAATCCGAATCTGGCTCTTCAATTTGGCGTCAGAACTGTTCCAACCGTCAAGGCATTCAGTGGTGGGCAAGTTGTTGGAGATTTTGTTGGAGCTCAACCAGAAGAACGTGTTAGAACATTTATCTCCAATATTACCCCTCCCAGCAAAGATAGTTTAGCCCAGGAAAAGGGATTAAGTCTCCTGGCTAATCATGAATGGGCAGAAGCGGAAGAAAATTTCCTTGAATTAATTGAACAATATCCAGACCGGCCAGAAATATTGTTAGGTTTGGCAAAGGCACAATTGGGTCTGGGAGACCCTTTCGAACCTTTGTTAATTTTGAGAAATTTTCCTTCCAGCAAGCAATATGCTGCTGCTGAAAAATTATTGCCTTACGCCGAAGCTCTAGGGTATCTGAAACAAAATAATTTGCCCCAGGAAAATGATCTCGACTTTGCTTTTTCCAATTGTATTCGTTTGGCATCAAGAAATAATATTCCATCTGCGTTGGATGGGTTATTGGAAATCCTCAGACAAAATAAAAGATATCGTGGTGGCCTGGCACAAAAAGTAATCCTCGCCATATTTGAATTATTAGGCGAGGATGATGAGCTTACCAGATCTTATCGAGCAGAATTAGCTTCTATACTATTTTGAGCTGGACCGAGAACTTGATCTTTCATCGATCAATATTATTTTGATAGAGTCAAAACTGTCCAGGTGGTTGGATCCACCAATTTACGGTTTCGCAAATTCGAAACCATGCTTTGCTGAACATTCTCGCTTGAATCATCATTATCAGACACGGATAATCCGAAACCATACTGTTGACCGCTGGCAGGTGTGATATTGAAAACTTTCCATGGAATTGCGACTTCAACCCGATAAATACCGTCACTCTTCGACGAGGCAACGATTGCATCATTGACACTGCCAGCTTTTCCGGAGGGGAACCACAGGTAAACTTCTTCTTCACCATCAACACCACCTTTACCTGGAGAAATACCAATTTGAAAATCATCTGAACTCAAACTGGTTGAACTCAAGTCACCATATAGGTTAGTATCCAACAAAATCTCGATACTATCACCTTTATAAATATCCTGACCGGTAGCATTTTGTGCATATACATCATCGATAACTTTCACGGCCAGATAAAGATATGTCTCATTCCAGCCTACCGCAAAAGATCCTTCCAAATCATCCGGTCCATCCCATTGACTGGCCCCATAAACAACATATTTTGCCGGGTACTTAGTAGCATCCCACTCATCCCAGATCGAATCAAAAACAGGTGGTGTTTTCATATATTTTCCAGTTACCCAGGTTCCTCCCCTCACGGTTACTGCTGTATTGGTTGCAATTGGTGGCAGTGAAGTTTTTGTAGGAGGAATTACAGTCGGATATGCAGTGATTGTCGGTAAAGCTTGGGTAGGCGCTTCTGTTACAGCACTCGTTGGTTGAACTGTTGGCAATAATGGTTCTTCTGTATTGACTGGAAATTCCAGTGGAGGGTTTGTAGCCTTTATTTCGTCAACCGAAAACAAAGCGGTCATGGTGTAGTTAGGTGTGGGAAAAAAAGGTGTTGGATTTAGATTTTGAAAGGATAAATTACAACCAGTAAAACTCACAACAATTAAAAAAGCAATAATAGCTGTAATCATTGTTTTTCGCATAATAGACCTCCTGACCTCAATTTGATTATAGAGCATTGAAATGAAAAAAATACCCCTCAGTTCTATGACGAATGAGACGATATATTTGTTCCATCTCACGTTCTCAAATTCACCCAATCTTCCCTGGATATTTCCAGGTAAGTATCCCACTCTTGAAGATATTCAGGTCTTGTTTTACTGGTGAAACCTAATTTTCTATATAATTTCCATGCTTTTAAGTTGTCTGGATGAGGATCAACATAGACTCTTTTGGCTTGTCCATGAAGAAAAGCATTTTCAATCGCAAATCGAAGCGCATATTCCGCAATGCCTCTGCCTTGTGCTTCAGGAAGTAATTTGATGTCTAAAGCAGCCGTTTGATATATATCATCCACATGGTAGAAAGTCTCTCCACAATAACCAATCTCATCGTGATAGATTGAATAATGACAACGATTTGGTTTGGAAATTGCCCAGGGTAACCAATCCATTAGTTTTGGTAATGTCATTCCTAGTCCCTGTGGGTAGCCAACAAATGACATGACCTCACCATTATTCCATAAGGACATGATATTTAATAAATCATCTTTGGAAGTCTCTTTGATGATTATCCTGGGTTCCATATTGGACCTATTTGATATGTTCTTCTTAAATACAAAGAAGATCCTGAAAAAAGGTTACCAATAATGTCAAATTCTTACTTTAAAAATATTCCGTGTATCCAATAAATTTTATAAATCTATCGGTTTAATTTTCTAAGACCTTAACCTCATCATCATCAGTAGAAGAAATTTCAATCGATTCGTCTAATTCTTCCTCTTCTTCGATGAATGAAAAATATAATAAGATTCGACCTAAGACGAAAAGTGTGATGGCAAATAATACATATTGCGCAATATTCGACATGTAGAAGCTGATGATTTCAAACTCGTTACCACTAAACGCTAATTGCCCCTGCTGCATCATGGTGGAAATATAGTTGGCGGAATAAACTGCAGCCCAAATTGAATAAACTACGAGCAATCCTGCAATAACATAAAGAACTGTGCTTAATATTGGTAATTTGTTTTTATCCATAATAAAAACCTTCCTGAATTTTCCATACGGTATCAAAAACCCCGTATTTTTATTTCCTCCCTCTTAGAAAATAAGAAATGAACAATTAAATCTTTTTCCCCTTATAAATGAAAAAAGATGTTCATTTTCGATCTTTGAAGAAAGATGAGTTATTGTATCACTTGTAGAGCCTCAATACCAATGGTCCAGGTCCGAATTTAGGGGTAATTATTTTTTTTCAAACTGTTTTTTTCTATTGGTTGATTAATACTGAGATCTTTTAGCTAAACTGGCTATTAAAACTTTTATTTATCATTCTGCACTAACAATGCAATGCATTCAATATGAAATGTCTGAGGGAACATATCAAATGGGGTTATTTCAACCAGATGATAACCACCATCCAGTAATCTTTTTAGATCCCTAGATAAAGTCGAAACATCACAGGATACATAAACAATTTTTTGTGCTTTATAAGCCAAAATTGATTCCATGGATTTGGGATCTATACCTGCTCTGGGTGGGTCTAAGAGAATTGCTTCAGGATGAATATCTAATTGAGGAACAATGTCTTTTACAGAGCCTACATACAAATTAATGTGGTCGTACATATCAAGATTAATGGCAAAATCATCACAGGCAGACGATGATTCCTCAACTGCATAAATCAATTCAAACCGATCCGCTAAGAATCGAGTAAACAAGCCTACCCCACAATAAAGTTCTAAAAATGTTTTTCCTTTGGTAGTCAAGTATTCACATATAAGATCAATCATTTTTTCAGCTTGAGAAATATTGACCTGAAAAAATGATTCAGCAGAAACATGAAAGAATTGATCCTTTACCTGATAAATCAGGTGATCCTCCCCTGCCATCACAATTTTGCCTACATCACTCGAATGAACAACTGAAACAGGCACATCCAATTCCAATGAAGGGATTTCTACGAAATTATCGCTTTCCAAAATCAGCATAATTTCTTCTTGTAAACCTTCTCGAATGTGAATTCTTTTCAACCCGGGAAATTGCTCCAAATCTAACATTTTCCATGTTTGCAGGATTTGCTCACCAGGAAGAAGACAATCATCAATCGCAATAATCTGGTTTGCGCCAAAAGCTTGAAAACCTAACTTTCCGTTTTCATTGATTGAAAATTGAACATTATTACGATAATGTAATTCATTCGGAGATGGAATAATATTCTTCAATATTTGTTCACTGAAGCCGGGAACTCTGGAGAACTGCTCCAGAACAACCTGTTGTTTCAGTTTCAATTGGTCAGCGTATTCCATATGCTGGTAATGACATCCACCACATTGAGAAAAGTACTTGCAGGGTGGATTGATCCTCTTTTTACTTTGTTGAACTATATTAACCAAGGCTGCTCGCGCATATCCTTTTTTGTTTTGAGTAACCTGAATATCAACAATTTCATCTGGTAACACAAATGACACAAAAACAGGCCTATGATCCGGTAATCTTGCTAAAAATTCTCCCCCATAAATTGGTTTTTCGATCTTTACAGAAATTTGACCTGATTTAATATCCATTTTCATTCTCAATTCATGTACAATACTGTTAGTTGATTTTGTTAATCCATGTCGCTTACATTACTGATCATTATAACAAATAGGGTTCCAAGGGAAATTAATAAAGATCCTGCTATTATTGGTTTTGAGGTAGATTAATACAGACAAATATCATAAATTTAGTTATAATTCTTAACGAAATTTTAATGTTTCAGTTGATGTATCATTTTTTATAATGAAGTCCTTAATGGTTGTAATTCGTTAATAAATTAGTTCTCACACCCAATCTATTAGAGGAGCGAACAGATGAACAAGTTAAAACCAATATTTAGTTTCATCGTTATCCTGATTCTGATGATCATTTTTGGCAGTATTTCCTTTGCAAATGTCTCAGCTCGGGATAACCCCCAGGAAATCAGCCCCGTTTCGCGTGGTGCCCAAATTTATGATGATTGGACAAGTGTCGTTTCCGATGCCGCTATTCCGGTTGGTAACCACCCCATCTGGTCACGGCAGTCAAACAATACGATATCTGGAACAGATACCTGGCGTTGCGTAGTTTGTCATGGTTGGGATTACCAGGGAATTGATGGTGCATTCCGATCTGGCTCATATAGTACCGGTTTCCCTGGACTGATGGAAGCATCCACAAAAGATCAATCCACCCTGGTAAAAGCACTGGATGGATCATCCGACGCCCAACACAATTTCACATCCATGTTGAGCGATGAAGATATTGAAAGTGTTATTACATTTATTCAGACTGGATTAATCGATGATAATGAGTATATTGACATTGTCACCCGAAAGGTCACCGGGGGTGATTTGGCAAATGGCAAAGAAAAATACGAACAAACCTGCTCCAGTTGCCACGGTGATGATGGCACACTGGCAACTTTCCGGTATGAAGGCACTGAAGTATCACTGGGTACTTTAGCTGTCCAGGATCCCTGGCGCTTTCTGCATCGCACTCGCTTCGGAACGGCTCGCGCACCAGAAATGCCTTTGGGATATGAATTAGGTTGGACGGCAGA
>JAHYJK010000238.1 GCA_019429225.1 Anaerolineaceae bacterium | reverse complement strand
CGTTCCAATTCCGTTCGAGTTGGCATGCTCAAATCAAATCCCAGGCTCAATCCAGATCAAAATGTCATTCCCGTTGGCAATGGCAGGGTGCGGGGCAATGCGGTTAAGGGCGGTCACGGATTCAGGATCAAGTTAAATTTGAGCGTGACTGCGAGAACGTACGTTTCCGGTGCATGTTGAAAACGACAACCGGTGTGGAGTTGGGAGGGGGGACATACCCAGTATTATTGGATGGGGGGGTGTCGACAATTGCCGGCCAAGTTGCAAACGTCACTCTGGAGTTTGTCTGCAATCTAAATGCTGGCGTTTATTTCATCAACTGCGGGCTTTCCGAAAACGCACAATCTCTTCATAGAATCATTGATGCACTCGTGTTTCGTGTTTCAGAAATCAGTAACGCATTTTCATTTGGGGTTGTTGACTTCGGCTTCAAATCCAGTGTTGAACTTGATGCTGCTGATGCAATTTATGCAATTTAATCTACCAACATTGAATATTCTAGAAGCATATTCGCGATGGTCTTCTGCCAGGATTGACCGGAAAATATGCACCGATGGGGCTTACTGGCTTTTTATTCTGGGGGTCAACAACTCCGGCACCACAATCTTGGCCAATATACTGGAAAAGCATCCTGAAATACGAACTCTACCCGCTGAAGGACAGTGGCTCACTACCGCTTTCCCAAGACCTGATTTGGTAGGTGTTGAGCGATTGTGGAGCCGCCGCATGGACATATTCAGGTGGAGCGAAGGCTATGATCCTGTCCCAGCGTTACAGGCAAAAAAGGACTGGGCAGGTCTTTACTCAAAGAATAAAGGAATACTGCTTGAAAAGAGTCCGCCAAACACAGTGCGCAGCCTTTGGCTTCAGAAAAATTTCGCCCCCAGTCGATTTTTGTCGATCATTAGGAGTCCATACGCAGTATGCGAAGGAATAAGAAGGCGGACAAATTACACTATCCGCGAAGCCGCCCAACACTGGATTGTTGCGAATACTTGTTTGCTTGGTGATTTGCGTCACATCAAGAAAAACCTGCTTGTTAAGTATGAAGACTTAGTCGATGAACCACATCATACTCTTATGGAAATAGAAAGCTTCCTTGGCTTGAAAAAATCTTTTGATATTGCTGCCTGTGGAGGTGTTGCCGCACATAGTTTTGAAGGGAATACGGTAGGGCTTCGAAATCTTAACGATGAAAGTTTTAATAGATTGTCTCGGGATGAGATTCAAGAAATAAATACATTATGTGGAGATATGATGCAGCGGTTTGGATATCCATTGAAGGAAAAATAAATTGAACACTTCACCACCCTCTCTCCAGATTTGATCTGAATGCCAAGTGCTCCAGTCAACTGGAGGGTTTCTATTCCAATTGTGTGACTTTACATAAACTAGTTCAGATAATTGGGACGGCGCTTATGGGCCTTACTAATTACGTGCGACTTACGCTGAAAAGGAGTGGCTGGTGTTGAGTTCGGATCGTGCAAGCTTGCTTATATCGTTTTGCAACCAGATTTCTTCGCCTGATTTTTCGCTGTGCATATTTGATATCTCGGATAGATCTTCTCGATGGATAGATTTTTCTGGCCTTTCTGACGATTTTCGCAACAGCTTTTCTGGTGTGTGCGGCATCTGTGTTGTGGCTGAGGATGTGATCATCGCCACGCAAGGCGCGTCACCCGTATTGGCCAGCGTCAGCATTGCAGAGGCCAAAGTTACAAACTATGTTGCATTGACACAATGTAAAGACCCGCATTCACTTGTGTGTTCGAACGGCTTTGTCTACGTAGTCAGCACGGGTACAAATGAAATCTACAGGGTTCCATTTGAAGATGGTCAATTTGGCGCGGAAGAGTTGTTCTGGAGCTACCCTGGAGTTTGCCATGAAAGGGACGAGGTGCATCTCAACGGTCTAACCGTCGATGGCGATGATCTGATTGCTTCGTGTTTTGGCCCCAGGAATGCCGAGGGCTCGTGGGGAATGGAGGGGCGGGTTTTTCATGTTGATTCTGGGATTTCCATACGCACTGGTTTGAATCAGCCGCATAGCCCAATTGTGTCAGGTGCCCTCTTGGCTTTCGCTGAGTCGGCGGCGAGCAAGGTTCATATCTTTAGAAAAACGGATAATTTACCTTGGATAAGCGCACAGGAAATTTTGTTGAGCGGATATACCCGTGGCCTGGTTCTACGAGAACACCAGTTGTTGGTGGGGGTAAGCGCCAATCGTAAGTTATCAAGAAGCCAGGGCAAGTTCTTATATGAGAATCAGTCCGATAATGTTTCAAAACTACTATCAATTGATTTGGCAACGGGTGAAACAGATGCTAATTATGGCCTTGTCGCTTATGGGCGTGAACCATACGATCTCTTTGAGATAAATAAAAGACCAAACCTGTTGGGAGAAGCTGACTCCATTAATGCCAGAATCAGAAACATGGAATCATGGTCAGATAGGTACACCGCAGATATCGGTTCTCTTTTTAGACAGATATCAGGACACAAGACATCTAGCCATGGACTAGTGAGCGTTATTATTCCCACTTATAACCGAGCGCATTTGATCGGTGAATCCATACGGAGTGTCCTCTCACAAACATATTTCGATCTGGAGATTATCGTTGTTGATGATGGCTCAACTGACAATACGGAAGAGGTGATTGCGGCTATTTCTGACTCAAGGTTGCGTTACATTCTCCAGCCTAACCGAGGCCGGTCAAATGCAAGAAATCATGCTTTATCCTTGGCTTCCGGAAAATACGTTACGTTTCTGGACTCGGATGATCTTTACTTGCCGAACAAGATCGAGTTGCAGGTTAACTATCTGGAGAGCCATCCCGGCGTTGGGATGGTGTACACCTCAGCACACTGCATTAACGCTGTAGGCGAGATGCTGACTCAGAAATACACGGCATCAGTTTCTGGCCTCATCTACGAAAGTATCGCCTTTTTTACGCCAGTTACGATTACGCTTCCAACTGTGATGACATACAAGAATGTGATGGATCATGTGGGCGGCTTCGATGAGCAGATGCATCGTTTCGAAGACACGGATATGTGGCGACGAATATCCAAGTTTTTTCGAATAGATGCAATGCCGGAATACACCTGTCTATTAAGGACGCACGACGACAATTCTTTGTTGAATCAGAACCCGGCCCAGATCGCTACTGCCCTTGACTATTATGCAGCAAAGATTATTAACGAGGATTTAGAAATAGATATCGTTACACGGAAAATGGGTTTGGCTGGCTTGTATGAATATTATGGAAATGCTCTTGCCTCAGTTCCGCAGTTTTCTGTTGTTGGAAAGAAATTAATTCAAATTTCTAACGCCTATGAAAGCACGGAAGCCTTTTCCGTAAAGTCGCTAGTACGATTTGCATATCGTCCCATTGTAAATTTGGCTAAACGGTTAGCCCGCAGGATAAAGCGTTCCCTGGCAAGTGTTAAGGTATTTTAATCTATGGATACTTCTAAAGTTTCGATCGTGATACCGGTTTTTAATGGCGGAGACTATCTACAGGAGGCCATTGAAAGCGCGCTTGCTCAGACATATAAGAATGTGGAAATTCTGGTAATCAACGATGGATCTGATGATTCTGGAGCAACAGAGCGCATTGCGATGTCGTACGATGATAGGGTTCGCTATTTTTCCAAGCCGAATGGTGGTGTTGGATCCGCGCTGAATCGAGCAATTTCAGAAATGACCGGGGACTACTTCTCATGGCTAAGCCACGATGACCTGTATACCAAGGACAAAGTTGAGAAAGAGATTAATGCATTGTCCAGGATCGGCCGGAATGATGTCGTTGTCTATAGTGATTATTCAGTGTTTACAAGTTGCCCTGAGAATGCTGTTCCAGTAAATTTGAAAAATGTGCCGCCAAAACACTTTCGCTATTGGATTACCGTTGAGAACCGGCTCCATGGGTGCACATTGTTAATCCCCAGAAATGCTTTTGAAAAAGTTGGTGGTTTTAATGAGAGCCTGCGAACGACACAAGATTATGACTTGTGGTTCCGCATGGCAAAGGAATTCTCATTCGTTCATATACCGGATGTCCTCGTAAAGGCCAGGAGTCACTGTGACCAAGGTAGCCATAGGATGGCGGGCATTGCTTTGGCGGAGTGTAATGAGCTCTTGTCGAATTTTGTTCGTGGTTTGCAACCCCAGGAGATTTTATCGGCCACAAGCAGACCCTTGGCGGAGTCCTATGCGGATATTGCTAGCAGTATGTTTAAACGAGGATTTGATGAAACTGGGATACTTGCCGAGAAATTCGCTAAACAAACTGATATTGCAGATAACGGGATAGCCGCATTGGCAAAAAACATGAGACACATTGGACATAGATTTTTCTACGAAGGGAAAAAATTTCTACCGCCAAAAGTTAAGCAAATGATCAAGGCAGCCATACACTACATAAGAAAACAGACCACGAGTGAAAGTGCAGAGCGACAGATCCAACTCAAGGAAAAATTCTCAGAAGTCTATGAAAAAAACATTTTTGGTGGGCGCGTTTCGCGCTCCGGTGAGGGTTCTGACCTAGTTCAAACTGAGATTATCCGCCGTGAGTTACCAAAAATTATCGAAAATTATTCGATCAAGACATTTCTGGATGCTCCATGCGGTGATTGGTATTGGATGAGGGATACGAATCTCGGAGTCGAACAATATATTGGTGTTGACATTGTCGAGGCAATGATCGAGAAGCATAAGAAAAGTTTCGGCTCTCCTTCCCGCACCTTTCTATGCTTGAATTTAGCTACGGATGCCCTGCCGAAGGCGGACTTGATATTTTCCAGAGACTGTCTGGTACATCTGACCTTCGCAGATGCACTGAAAATAATATCTAACTTCAAGATATCCGGCGCCAAATATCTTTTGACTACCACATTTGTTGATAGAACAAAGAACAATGACCTCGTGGGAAAGGATGGTTTCTGGCGTCCTTTGAACTTGCGTCTCGCACCATTTAATTTTCCGGAACCTTTGCTTATGGTGAATGAGGGCTGTACAGAGGAAGCGGGCCAGTGTACTGATAAGAGTTTGGGGCTCTGGTTATTGAGTGACATTAAGATCTTACCGCGATCAATGGTTGCAATTGATTCGGATGAATAGTTTGTTATCTACACGCCCAATGTTTATTCTGGCGGTAGTTCAGTGTTGTTACTATTTTCAGCGGCTTATGTTTCAGTTAAGTTGGCGGTTTGACAGTCGAGTCGTGCCAAACAACAACTATTTTACATGCGGACACAGCACGGCTTTATGTGGTTTAACCGGTTCAAGCCTTTGAACTTGACTCACCAGTATTGGTTGCTCGTGCTGTGAAGTGTTTTCTTGGAACACCTGAGAATACCCTGAATCCGTGATCATTTCCGGGCAAACCCAGCGCCACCGCGGGTTGTGGGCAAATTTACCCGCACCCAGTGGGTGAAGCCGGCAGGGTGGCCTGAGATAATGGCGGCATTGAATTTCCCGCTGCCGCCATGACCGACTTCCAGATCAAACGCCTGCCCTACAATCTGACAGCGCAGG
>JAHYJK010000237.1 GCA_019429225.1 Anaerolineaceae bacterium | reverse complement strand
TCTTCCGATTTCCAGGCTGCAGATCATATTGACTTCGGAAAATTCACCGCCCTGACGAAGGCCATGCTGTCCCAGGAAGGTAATTCGTTTTGGATCGTCCTGTCTCGAGTCTGATACCAGTTTTCCACCCCATAGGGTCGGGTCAATGCGACGTAGTTCAACCAGCCTGTTTTCTGCCCATTCCAATGCCTGTTCTTCGATACCCTGCCAGAGGAAATCGGGATGAACCTGAACATCAAAACTGGGATCTTCCCCCAGCAGGGAGTACCCCACCAGTTTGTCACCTAAGTGCCAGAGCCGGATGTGTTCACACGGGTTGAGATGAATCGCGATCTGGAAAAACCAGAATAGCAGATCACCCACATGCGCATAACGCCAATCATCTGTCAGGAATCGCGATTCCTTCAACAGGGTTTGCATGGCAACAAGATCAGATGCGGATTGATATGGACGGGAGGTGATCATATTATCTAGTATCGTTCGTAAATCGGTAGGGGTGTTCGGCCGAACACCCCTACACCGGCCGAACGCCCCTACGCTTATATATACAAATCGCGTTTGTTGTAGACCGTATAGGCGGCGATCAAGGCTACCACGATGATCGCGACGGACACGGCCAGATAGGTCGTGTTTAATTGCCCTGAGCGGAAGATTTCACCGGCATCATAGTAATAGAAGGGGGTGAAATGTTTGAGAAACTCGAATTTATCATTCATACCGGCAATCACCGACATGAAGTAAGTTGCCAGGATGATCCCGGTGGCGGTGGAGCCAGAGCTTTTGTACTTTTTCAGCACGCAGCCCAGCATCAATCCGATCGCCAAAAAGATCAACTCCATCATAAACATGGCTTGCATTTCAAGCGCCAGGAAGTCATAGAATGCCTGGTCGGGATTATAGGATTGCACTGCCACAATCGAGAATCCCCAGGTGATTAAGACGAAGACAACACAGTTCACCAGGGCTGCCAAGGCTTTGGCGGTCACCACCCGGCTGCGCGAGACGGGCAACACCAGCGAGAATTCTACCGTCTTGTCGCGTTCTTCCTTGGAGATGATATCACTGCCCCACATGGCGGCGGCAAAAGCGCCCATCAAACCAAAATAGAGGAACATGATGCCATAGAATCCAATCAATGTAGTCAGATTGAAGGCATTCATGTTCATCGCATCCATCACAGCGGGTGGCATGCTATCTAAAATTTTCAACATTTCCGGGTCACCGGCAAATGCGGAAAATTTGGAGACGGCAATCACGATCAACAATACGATGATAAAGCTCCAGATGAGCAAGGATTTTAGATTGGCTTTTAATTCACGTAGAAAAATGTTCATGCTCTCTCCTTATGAAACCGCATGGATATCGCGATGGAGATACAACCAGTACCCGGCTACCAGGGCGATGACCGTGATAACCACATTGATCAGGACCAGTGGGGCATTTAAAGCTCCATTATTGACGATGTAAGCCGGTTCAAAGTGTTTGAAAGGCGTGATGTATTCCAGTTTGACATCCCCGAAGACACCACTGAAAGCACTCAGCACGTAAGAACCGAATGCCAGACCGAGTGAATAGGGTGTCACACTGCGCACACGTTTGACCATCAACGAGATCATCAACCCAAGACTGAAGAAAAAGAGCTGGAAGAGGATAACGCTGAAAAGTAACAGCAACAGTGTTGCCATATCATAATCTTTTCCTTCAGAAAAAATGGAGATGGCTGTGAACATACTGATCCACATGACCACATCCGTCAACAGCATACTGGCCAGAGCAGCCATGAACTTGCTGGTGAGAATTTTAGCACGGCTGACAGGCCTAGTCAGCAGAAAATCGGCTGTCATTTCGGTTTCTTCAATGGAAACCAATCCAAAGCCATAGTTACCGGCTTGAATAGCCAGAAGGAGCTGGATGAACAAGAAATAGAAACTGATATATCCCAGCACCGTATCATAATTCATCTCATTCATACCAAAGGCGATTAATAATTCCTCGGGAAACTTTTCCAGCACCTGTTGCATCATCTCGGCTTGACCAGCAAAGACGGAGAAAAAGGAGAAAAACACAAACACCATGGCCACTACTGAAATCGTCCAGGTGATGATGGAATTAATTCGAATCAGAAATTCGTGTTTAAAAATCATTTTGTTCATGGTGGCTGCCTATTCGTAGTAGTGCATGAAAATTTCTTCCAGGGTTGGTTCCTCGATGGTTACATCGTCCAGTTTTAGACTGCTAACCTTCTGTACCATGGCATTGATATCACCTTTGAAGAAGAAATTAACCGATCCATTTTCAGTCTGCACATTGGTTACGCCAGGAGTATCAAAGAATTCCGGGGTAAGACCGTTGGCGGTCACACTGATTTTCTTGTAATTGTTTTGTTGCAATGAATGGATTTCGGAAATCTCCACCATGCTGCCTTCACGGATGATACCGACGCGATTGCACAGGCGTTGCACTTCTCCCAGAATATGCGAGGAGAAGAAGACTGTCACACCGCGTTTGTTTTCTTCTTTGATCAGATCGAAGAATTTACGCTGCATAAGCGGGTCGAGTCCGCTGGTGGGCTCATCCAGGAAGAGAAGTTTGGGGCTGTGCAACAAACCCTGCACAATGCCAACCTTCTTTTTATTGCCGAACGAAAGATCGCTGATGCGGCGGTTCATTTCCAATTCCATTAATTCGGAAAGATATTTCATCCTCTCCGTAAAATTACCTTCATAAAAACTGGCGGAGTACTTGAGCAGGTCGATTACTTTCATGCCCTCATAATAAAAGACTTCGGAGGGTAGATAACCGATAGATCGCCGGATCTCAGGTCCGTGTTTGGTGACATCCAACCCGAACACCTTGCCTTCCCCTTCGGTGGGGTGGATCAACGATAACAGCAGACGGATGGTGGTGGATTTTCCAGCCCCATTGGGTCCGATGAAGCCAAAAATTTCACCTTCCTCCACGTTGAAAGAAACATCCACAATCCCGCGCGATTTGCCGTAAAACTTGGTCAGATGGGAAACCTCAATAATGCTCATAGATACTCCTTTGAATTAAATAACACCCCGTAGTCAGGTGGATTTTCATCCAGCTGGACCCTAAAGGTGCCATTGAAAAAAATCGATAAATCGAAATTAAATTTTGTATATGAAGTTTATATGGATTTTATTCGGGTGTCAATCAAAAAATTGAAAAATCGATCTGCAAACCAGGTCTTTCGAATCTGTTAATTTCAGGAACTCACATCTATGGTATAAACAGGTTACATCTTTAAAAAGGAAAAGATCCTAATGCAAACAATCGAAAAATTTAAAACATGGAATCCCGCGCTGCGTGTGCGTCGCAATCACGCCCTGGAACACGCAACCTTACAAATTCTGGCTGAAAAACGTCACCCTCATCGACTAGGAGGGCTTTCCGATACCCGCGGTTTCTGGGTGTTTGGTGAAATCGAACCTGAAACGCTCTTTCAGGCAGCCGAGGAAGCACGTAAACGTCTCAATAAAGGCGAACACCATCTGGCGATCCATCCTCATTGTGGCACCAATTTTGCCGCTGCCGGGATCGTCGGTGGATTTTTTGCCTGGCTGGCCATGCTGGGTGTCAAGAAAAACTGGAATGACCGCATGGATCGTCTGGCAAATGTGATCACGCTGGTGACGCTGGGTATGATCGTTGCCCAACCGCTGGGTCCCAAATTGCAAAAAGCCGTCACTACCGAAGCCAATCTGGGCGATCTCAAGGTGGTGGAAGTGAAACGCATGAATGATCAGGGTATGCCCACGCACCGTGTGCTGACCGTAAGTTAGGTTGAAGTAGGTATGTTTGGTTCAGCCGCATCCTCCGAAAAGAAACCCCGTGTCTACTTGATTTTTGGCAATGACGAGTCTGCCATGCACAAACTGGTGCAGGGATTGGTGGATAAGGTGATGGATGTCGCTATGGGGGACATGAACATCACGCGTTTTCAGGAGAATCCTCGTGTGGAGGATGTACGCGATGCGGCTTACATGATCCCCATGTTTGGTGATCGCCGCCTGGTGTTGCTGACCAATGCCCAGGATTGGGTGAAAGGCAGTAAAAATAAAGATAATATCCTCAAGCTGCTGGAAGGGTTACCTGCCAGTACTGCTTTGGTGCTCCAGCTCAATCTGGAAATAGAACGGGGGAACTGGAAAGATTTTTCTCCTGCGCACTGGTTGCGCAAATGGGTGAAAGACCAACCCGCCGGGACTGTTTTTCAGAAGGAATGCAGCTTGCCCGGAATTGGCCAGATGCCAGGCTTGATCATGAAAGAGGCAAAAGAGAGAAAAGGGGAATTCAGCCCGGAAGCTGCTCAGGAACTGACGCGAGCGATTGGCAACGATACGCTCATTGCCAGCCTGGAAATAGACAAATTGTTAAATTATGTGGATTATCAACGTCCGGTGACAGCCGAAGATGTGCGTTTGCTCACAGCTGATATCTCACCGACCAGTGTGTTTGATATGGTGGATGCCATTGGGGAACGTAATATTCCCAAAGCGGCCCAATTATTGCATCGTTTATTGGAGACAGAGATGCCCATCCCCTTATTTGGGATGATCATCCGTCAATTTCGCCTGTTGATTCTGGCGCGTGAAGTGCTTGATCAGGGTGGGCGCAAACCACAAATCGAAAAAACGCTCAAAGTTCACCCGTTTGTGGCAGAAAAACTGGAAAAGCAAACCTCATTATTTGATATGAACCAACTGAAAGAAATTTATCATCGTTTATTGACCACCGATGAATACATGAAAACCGGACAGATGGATCCCAAAATTGCCATGGAAATGTTCGTGAGCGAAATGTCGACCGTTTGATCAGGCACTAATCTTGCAACGTTAATAAGATCAAAACCCTTACTTTCTGAAACAGGGTTGTGGTTCTGAGGGCAGAATTACACGCTGGAACCTGTTTCACAGGCAAAAAAGGACGGATGTTATGCAAAAATGGCGCTGGATTTTAACGACTCTGATATTGTTTAGCTTGATCGCGGGGGTTCAACCGATCGACACTGTGGCTGCCCCTCCCCCTCCTACGGAAGAGCAGATGCTGGATGAAAGTACCCCGGAACCAAAAGTATTTGACGCGGGACTGGTACAGGCATTGGAAGGACGCTTACAACAGATTGCATTGGCAAAATCTGAAGTGTTGGCTTTTGTTTTATTTCAGCCTTATATCGACCATGTAATTTACGCTGAGGATGGCGTGACCGCTTTGCTCTGGCTGGGATTACGTGACCCGCAAACAGGCGAAGTGGTTGATACGGAACCCGGTTTAGCGATTGCGAAAGTCGATAGTTTGCAAAAGTCTTTAGATGGAGTAAATAACTGGGATATAACCTTGCAGGCGGATATGGACTGGCAATCTCAGTTTGACGCATTGCCTTCCGGCCTGGTCTCCGATGACCTGCGGGAGCGATTTTATTCAGAACCGGTAGCAGACACCAAAGGTGGGACCGTCTATCGAGGTTATAAACTCCCCTGGGCAGGTGGTGTCACACACCGGATCACCGGCAGCATCGGGCATTTTTTGATTTACAA
>JAHYJK010000236.1 GCA_019429225.1 Anaerolineaceae bacterium | reverse complement strand
GGGGGTCAACCAGGTTTCTGCCCAATCAAAGGAATGTCGAAATTTACCCCTCCTCCAGTGGAATGATATTCGTTCCAAATATTTCACTATGATTTACCCGGACTTGTATCTAGGTATAGCCGATGTAGGTTTTCAGATTTACAGTGAAAAATTGGACGAACAATATGAATTACTGAATCGAATATTTAAACAAGACTTAGATCTTCCGATAATGATTCGAATTTATCCGAGCCGGGAATATTATTCCTGTTTGAATATGTACGAGACAGAAATAATACAAGAACATGGTTTCAGTCGTATTGGCAGACGTGAGATCAGTTTGGTTGTTACGACGATGACTTTAAGTGATGTGGTGGAAGGGGAATTTTTTGTAAAAGGGGTTGTTGGTCAATTATCACAATTATTCACTGCCCAAATTACTGATGAGAAAGCACCGCTAGGATTATTGATCGGAATATCTAATTATTTTGAGAATAACAAGAAGAGTCCGCCTCCATCAGCTCCTGGACCATCTCAAACATGGAGGAGGATTTGGGAAAGCGATCCGTTCCAAAATGATACATATAACACAAATACACAAAGCATAGTGGCATTCCTGATTGATGTTTATGAATGGCCGAATTTTTTGGTCTTTTTAAATAATATAGCTACTTCGGAGAGTTACACTGAAGCGTTATCAATGACTTATAAAAAGGACTTCTCAACACTTCAGAAAGAATGGGGAGAGTATTACACCATATTCTTGGAAGGCCGATGGCAGATTAATTCAATTTACAATTACAATTTGCAGGTTATTGAAGAATCTATAAAAATTGGGGCATATACAAAAGCGCGACAAAAAATAAATGAAATTACACCATTCCTTGAGGAAACAGGCCAAAAAACTGTATTGGATCAAATTGATTCACTAATGGTCACAGCAACGAAAGGGGAAACAGCTGGATTATTGGTTAAACAAGCTCGACAGGCACTTCAATTCAGAGAATATGAAACGTGTATCGATATTTCGAATCAAGCGATCACTTTATATTCTGAGTTAAATGATCAGAGACGAATAGGAGAATTACAGGAATATAAAAGGTTTGCAGAACAGATTCTTGAATTACGAGCTCAATTGGATCAATTATTATCAGAAATTAATGAGCTTTCATATGTAGATTCAAAGTCCAAATTGAGTTTGTTAGCAAATCAATTAGAATTTTATGGTGATGAAGAAGGTTCGCAGCGAGCATCAAAAATGATCGATAAACTGAATCAAAGTCAATTGAATGAAAATAATGAGCCAATTGAATATTTAGGTTTTGGAATCATCTTCATATTGTTCATTAGGTTTCTTATGATGTTTACAAAACGACCACGAGAGGTTTTGTGAATAACATGAAATCTCATCCTAAATCATACTCACGATTAAAACATTTGGTATGGATTCAACGAAGTTCGAGATTGTTCATCAGGGCAACATGGTTTGGAATAAGTGGATGGCTATTAGCCTGGAGTGCAAATAAAATTTGGAATTGGCCAGAATCACAACAATCTTGGTTGATCACAGGTCTGATAATTTGGTCCATAACTTTACTGTTCATTCCAATCCGAAAACCAGCACTTTCCACATTGGCATGGAATTTTGATCGACTATTCGGATTGAAAGAACAATTTAGTACTGGTTACCAGATATCAAAGTCAGAAATTGAAAATCAACTTCATCATGCTTTATTATTAGAAATAGACCAATTGGCGTTACCATTTATTAAAAGAGTGTTCAAAAAAGGGTGGAGATTGCTTCCAGATGTATGTTCGCTTTTAGTAGTGGTTGGTTTGTTCTTGATGGTTTACCAGGTTGAGTTCTCTCAGCCTGTAATCTCAGGCTACCAACCTAATTCGGAGCGCTTAAAGTTATCAGTTTTGGGAGAAGATCCGGAATTGTTGGATGTATTTCAGATCAAAATGGACACCCAATTCGACGAATCAGACGAAAATAGCAAGAGCCAATCAGAACCAGGTAGTGGACAGGGACAGGACACGGGATCATCTTCTCCATCAGAAAACCTGGAAAGCAATATTAATAGTCAAATGTTAAACTCCTTATCGCAAAGTATGAAAGAATTGGGAGATAAATTGAATTCGGATGCAAGCACTTTTGAAATCAGTCAGGGATTAATGAGCGGTGATCTCAACGAAACAGCTGATGCTGTTGAAAAGCTCTCCGACCAATTAGGTCAAATGTCTGATGAATCCAGACAGGATATCAGTGAAATTCTCAGTGAACAGGCAGGAAAGCTTTCGGAAATGGGGATGCAGGAAGCCAGTACAGAATTAGAACAAGCAGCAGAAGCCATTGAGAATACAGTTAACACAGAACCAGAAAAAAAGAATATCCTCCTTCCAAATAATTCGCTGAAACAAGGTATTCCCCAGGAGAATCTTGTATTGGCCCAGGAGAGTCTGGATCAAATTGCTAATTCTTTAAGAGAAATTTCGGAACAAATAGAAGAACAACTTTCTGATAAAAATAAAGCAGGAGCTGCAGGAGAAACTGTGCAGTTTGATGCTGGGACGATCATTAGTAATAAAGATCGAGGTTCACCAAAAGATTTCACCCGGTTGGATTCTGATGGTGGGGTATTTCAATTTGAACCTGATGACTCATCTGGATCACCTTTAACAGGAATTCCAGGTGATGATCATTCTCTTTCGGAAGATCAAATTGGCATTAACCAATCTGCTTTTACGCTCAGTAATAATTATTATATTAATTATATTGTTCCTTATTATTATCCCTGGAAGTGGCATAATGTGGTTTCGAAATATTTCCAACGAAATTAAGCACAATCAGAAAAATACAGGTATTCAGCACAAAACAAAGCGACCCAATAATGGTGCCCTGACCTTGTCCGTACGCGCATTACGTCAACTTGAAAGACTTCAGTTAAATGCCAGCCGTTATTTGCCCGGAGCTTCCATTGGTCAACGCCCCAGTCTCAGGCGTTTACCATCCGGAGATTTTTTGGATCACCGTCTTTATATACCCGGTGATGATATTCGTTTTATTGATTGGAAAGCATCCGCCAGGCAAGAACACACCTTCATCAAACAGGGAAATCTTCCAAGAGAAGTTACTGTTTATATCCTGTTGGATTGCAGTGATTCAATGGGATGGGGGGATTCACAAAAATCCGTTTGTATGTTCCAACTTGCATTGACATTAGCGCATCTCGCATTGGGGCATTCAGAAACTCTATTCCTGGTTCCATTGGGAGGAAAAAAATCACTGCCTTTAGGGCCGATACATGGCAAAGGGCAAATACCAGCGATCATTAATTATTTGAAACAATTACCCATTGAAGGTGAAAGTGATTTGAAAACGGAAATCCTGAACTTTCGAAGAAAAGTCGCCAGACAGAGCGGACTGGTGTATATTCTATCGGATTTACTCTATTTAAAGGATATGAGCGATGTTCTTGAGAAATTTAAAGTTCCTTCTTGGGATGTCGTATTTTTTCATATCCTCCATCCAGAAGAAATTAGTCCAACGTTTTCTGGAAATTATGAATTTCAGGATGTCGAAACGGGAATCCGGGTTAATTATGACATCAATCATGAAGCGAAAATGAAGTATTCCCAAAATTTAGCTATCTGGATGAATCAGTTGGAAGTTAATTGTGTTGAACATAATCATTTTTATTCACTTTTCCCATCAGATTGGGATTTGGATACTCAAATTATTCCCCGCTTGCGCGAATTAAATTTGGTGGTTCCAGCATGACATTCATGAATCCCTGGGGTTTTTTGGGTTTATTCAGCCTGCCGGTGATTCTCGTATTGCATATGTTACGAGGACGTAGCAAAACAATGCCAATCTCAAGTCTGGCATTATGGGCCTTTCTGAAACCTGAAGTACGAGGATCGCGATTAAAACGTATTCCCATAACATGGTTATTATTTATTGATTTATTCATTGCATTATTGTTATCTTTAGCTTTAGCACAGCCAAGACTTTTTGTAAATATACCGATTAAAGGAATGCAACACCTGGTAATTATTGTGGATCATTCATTAAGTATGCAAGCTGATGATGTGCTTCCGAATCGTCAATCCCAGGCAAATTTAACTGCTGTGAAAATAATCACTGAGGCAGGTGCAAATGATATCATCTCTGTGATCGCCTTCAATGAATCCCCGGTGCTTCTGGGAGACACCAGAAAGACAAATATTCAAAATCTAATTAACCAAGTTACTTCATATAAAGCTACTTCTATAGGTAATGCATTGCAAGAAGCCCTTGTGATGGGGATAGCGCTGGTTGACGAAATACCAGCCCAGTTCTATGTGATTTCGGATCATAGTTTTGAACAACCTGACCTATCTGAATTCAAGTACCCATTAACATGGATAAAAGTTGGTATTTCAGACAATAATCAATCAACTAAAAATCTAACAGTGGAATGGACAGAAGAAAATCGATTGCAGGTTTTTGCAAGTTTCGCCAATTATAACGACCAGGCTGTACGCCGAATGGCTACAATTTTGGTTGATGGGAATCCATTTGATAGTCAAAACCTATATCTACCAGCACGGCAGGAAGTTGATCTGATTTGGGAATTGGTCAGCAAACCCGGGTTTATTTGCATTACATTGCTGGGAGATGATGCTTTAGCAGAAGATGATCAGCGATGTTTAGGATTATCAGATCAAACCAAAAAGCAAGTTATTTTTGTTTGTGACGATTGTAAAAAAGATCAGGAGTCACTCAAGAAGAACCCAATTTTTCATGCTTTATCAGCAATCCCAAATCTTGATATTGATGTAATGCTACCATTTGAGTATTCTCCTTTGATGACTTCGGATTGGACTATATTTCAAAATTCAATTCCATCAGAATGGCCTGATAATATGATCACTTTATTTCTGTCTGGGGATGAAATTATTGGGATCCCTGAAGGATTATTACCGATCTCAGGGCAAAAAACACTGATCAAACAGGAACATTCATTGGAAATTAATAGTAATGATGAAATATTGCAGAATATTGACCTGAATGGGTTACGTTGGGGTAATGCAATTGAATTTTCTGAACTTCCAACAAATTTTGAAAAGATAT
The DNA here is from genome assembly GCA_019429225.1 of Anaerolineaceae bacterium. Lineage (GTDB taxonomy): Bacteria > Chloroflexota > Anaerolineae > Anaerolineales > Anaerolineaceae > UBA6170. The sequence continues at coordinate 471 of JAHYJK010000236.1, read as the reverse complement.
TGTTTGTAAATAATACATCTCTTATTTTCAAGGATAAATCACATTCGTATCCATTATATATTATTATTTCTGATCTGGTTTCTGGAAATTTAATTCAACATCCCGCATTTCCTTTATTTTTCATAAATCTAGCAAATCTGTCCCGAACTTCCTCATTACCATTGGAGATTAATTTAGGTGAGTTGATAAATTTACCCGATAAAAAATTATTTCAAACGCTTCAAATAAACACATCCAGTGAATTGTTAACTTTTATCAATACAAACTGGCCTGAAAAATTTATCGATACAATGCAACCAGGTTTGTATCAATTCACATTTGAGGACAAGAATGGTAATACCATCGTAAATTATGTAGGGGTAAATGCGGGAGAGGAGAAAGAATCGGATTTATCAGTTCACCCACGTGAAGATCTTCTAGAAGAAGAGTTGCAAGGTGATGCCCATTCACAAAATCAAGGGGTTGATCTAT
>JAHYJK010000235.1 GCA_019429225.1 Anaerolineaceae bacterium | reverse complement strand
GGTGCCACGGTCATCCAACCCGCGCACATTATTGCCGGTGCCCACACAAGCAGCGATGCCCCAGCCCTGCGTACTGCCACCATAAATAGGCGGTACTGCATCGTTCTCAATGGCCAGGATTTCTGTGCGCAACCCCAGTGCCTGCACCGCCTGCAGGATATCGGTGTATTGGAAGGGCCAATCATACCCGGCAATCCCGAATCCGGCAGCAGCGATCTGAGGCCGTTTTATGCCAGATTTTCTCAGGGCTTTTTGTATGGCTGCCTGCATGGCCAGTGTCAGACCATCATAACCAACCATCTCCGGGTTTCCCCCCGGACCCTCGCCAAACCCCAATACCTGCCCGTTTTCATCACTCAACAAGGCATGGGTTTTGCTGCCACCCACATCCATACCCAAAAAGACCATAATCAGTCCTTCTTTTAAAGGAAGAAACGAGGAAGATAGCGCTGATGGGTTGTGAGCATATCCTCCAGCAGCATACTTGCCTGATCCTCATCGGGGCCAAGTGGATGCGCCAGCAAAGCCCGGAACGCAGCATCCCGGTCACCATGTACCGCTGCTTCCACCGTCAGCAGCTCATATTGCTTGACCTGTTCGAGCAGAGCGTAATTATAGAGGGGCAACGGTTGCGTAGGGATTGGCTGTACACCTGAGCGATCCACCCTGCAAGGCATTTCCAATACCCACTCTTTCTCCCAGCCTTTTACCTGACCGCAATGAGCCACATTGGCAATGTGGGTTTCTCCCAGATTATTCCAATACGCATCCATCATGCTGGCTGCCACACTGGAATAATATGCCCCACCGCGTTGCATCAGCCCCGCGGGAACTGTATCGCAGGCTGGGTCTGCGTATTGCGCCAGGAGATCTTTTTCCACCACCATCACTTCTTCCGCCCGTGATGGGGGCCAGTTCTTTTGCAGCGCCACCTTTTTGGCTTCCTGAAAATAATATTCCAGATAGTCATTCGGGATCAGGCGTTGTTTTTCTATAAAATCCGGATGAAAGGGTGGTTCTGGCATGGCGCGCAATTGGTCCAGATAGCCATTAAAGACTTCATCCCAAACATCCTCCCCCTTCAGCCTGAAACCAGAATGCCAGGTGAGATGATTCAAGCCCAGGGTCAGCAACTCGCCGTCTTCCGCTTTGTATGCGACCCCATGCTGTGCGGAAAGTCGCTCTAGAATCTTCATTTTGGTGGTGAAAGCAGAATTACACACACCGGCTGCTTTGGTTTTCGGGGCATAGCGCTGAATGGCTTCCATGATCAATCCGGATGGATTGGTGAAGTTCAGCAAGAGCGCGCCCGGCGCTGACTGCTGTATCTGATCACAGATCTCAAGAATTACCGGGATGGTGCGCAAGGCTTTTGACATGCCACCAATGCCGGTCGTTTCCTGGCCGACCAGACCATGCCGACGACCCAGATATTCATCTTCGCGGCGTGCTGGCATCTGACCGACCCGCAGCTGGGTGATCACAACATCTGCTCCAGCCATCGCTTCTCGGCTATCCTCACTCAGGACAACCTGGATAGGAACCTTAGCTCTCCTGACCAGGCGTTGCGCAAACCCACCCACCACCTGCAAACGGTCAGGGTCAATATCCAGCAGGCAGACTTCTTCGACTGGCAACCTGTCCACCCGGTCTAAAAAGCCTTTGATTAACTCAGGTGTATAGGTAGACCCAGCGCCAATGACTGCAATTTTCATGAATCGTCCTTCTGTGTTATTTTGGTCTTTCGTTCTTTAAATGTAGAAACCCACATCAGTGGAATAGATTGTTAAACCAGCGTTCGACTCCGCTCTCAATCTGCGAACTGCCACTGGTGAGATTTAGCATCAGTATCATGAACCCGATAATTAAAAGAAAAATAATAAATCCAGCCGCAAAGTCCCTGCTCAAGGTCTTGAATATTTTGGTTAATAACCACATAATCAACACTGCCCCAATGAAAACCAGTACATACCATAACTCATTCGTCATCGGATAGCCGAATAAATACGGGGGAAAACGCAAGGCACACCTCCTTTCTCGCCATGATTTGGAATTGTTTCATTCATATTATAGAGGATTTTGCTCGAAAAAGAAGTTTATTTTTGTTGAAAGCTGATACTAACCGTGCTTGCGGATGTATTCCTCTGCCTGTCTCACCAAATCAGTATTTCCAATGAATAGAGGTGTGCGCTGATGCAGACTGCGGGGCTGTAAATCGAGAATATCCTCAAATCCCGTTGAGGCTGCCCCGCCTGCCTGCTCTGCGATGAAGGCTAATGGATTGGCTTCATAGGTCAATCGCAACTTGCCTTCTGGTTTAGAAATATCCCAGGGATAATAGAAGATACCTCCAGAAAGCAGGGTGCGATGGAAATCCACTACCAGCGAACCCACATAACGCATCGATATGGATTGTGTCTCACTGGTGATCGCCTGTAAATGTTGCGTGAATTTTTGCACCCCGGGGGACCAACGATTAAAGTAGCCTTGATTGACACTGTAATAGGTTGGAATGTTAGGCATTTTGATATTTTCATGGGAAAGCAGAAATTCACCTATGGATGGATCCAGTGTGAAACCATGCACACCCTCCCCGGTGGTGTAAACAAACATCGTACTGGCCCCGTATACAATATAACCGGCTGCCACCATCTTTCTTCCATTTTGGAGGCAATCCTCAATCGTTCCAGGACCAGAAGCACTCACGCGGGAATAAATGGCAAAGATGGTACCAACACCCACATTGAAATCGATATTCGATGAGCCGTCCAATGGATCATACAGCAGCACATATTTGCCGGTGGGGTATTGCTCCGGGATGGGAATGATATCCTTATGTTCCTCAGAGGCTATGACCGCCAAGCGTCCGGTATGATCATTGAGCATATAGAGCGTCTCGTCCGCCAGCTTATCCAGTTTCATCACCTGTTCGCCCTGCACATTCACATCGCCGGTTTTCCCCAGAATTTGTGCCAACCCGGCTTTGGACATCTGACTGGCGATCATTTTGCCTGCCAGCGCAATATCATATAGCAGATTGGTCAATACACCAGTTGCTTCGGGATGAAAGCGTTGCTGTTCCAGAATATGTCTTTCAATCGTCATGATGGTATCAATATTTGACGAGAACGGTGAACTAGCCATGAAAATTCCTCCTGTAAAAGTGGTTGATGATTTGTGCGTGGCTTAAAATAAATAAACAAACCCTCACAAAATTGCTACTGAGGGATCAGCCTAACCTCTACTTAACATTGTAGTCATCCCTGAGAATAAATCAAATTACAGGCAGCATGTTTTTCTGGTTGTTTGTCAATCAGTGATGGGCAGTAGGCTGGTTTATCTTAGAAGTTCTACTTTTCAACCAGACTTTCAGGATGGATAGGCATTTTTATGACAGGATTCTGATATTCCGCCAGTTCTGTGCGCATACGCACTGCTCCTCTGGTTTTACGAACGTATATGACTGTCAAAATCGATCCAACCAGGATGGCAAATATCCCCACCAGACCCGCTTCGGGACCAAAGGCACCACCTGTGAATAAATCCGGACCAGCCTGCTGAATACTGATCAGGCTGGTGCCGCTTCTGGAACCACTGACCGGGAAGCCAAACACATTGCCCTGAAAGAAATTCCAGGTGATGTGCAATCCAATCGGGATAGCCAGCTCTCCGGTCAACACGAATCCCAACCCCAGGAACAACCCGGCCAGAATCAAATTCAAGGTCGAGATCCAGGAGGAATTCGGGTTGGCAGCATGCAACAAACCAAACACAGAGGAGGAGATCAGATAACCTGCCCACAGACCACCGCATTTGCCCAGGATGCCCCAATTTAATCCTTCCGCTAAATTGCGCAGATGATAGCCGCGGCTCAACATTTCTTCATAGATGCCTACCGCAATGAACCCTACCAGCGCTGCCAGCCAACCGCCCACGAAGGAATTCCCGCTGGTTCGGATGTAGCTCTCAACCGTGATCCAGCCAGCTGCCAGTTCAATCAGGAAGATCAGCAGCATCAGTATTGCCCCTAACCCCAGCCCAAATCCCAGATCCAGCCACCAGCGGCGTGAGAAATGAAAGCCAAAATCCACAAACTTGCGCCGGTCCAGCAGCCAGCCAGCCAGCAAGAAGGAGAGGATGATCACCACCACCGTACCGACCCCGTTCAGGGCGAAAAACCAACCCCCTCCCAGACTCATCATCAAATCCATCAGCGCATCCTGATTGAGCAGCAAATCCAGCTCAGCCTGCCCGGAAGCAGCCATGATCAGCATGGCGATGACCCCCAGCACGCTGCTGATCAGGGTTAATCCCACCAGGAACAAACCACCCTGGATTAGAATGCGCCACAGGGCACGCAGACGTTTTTGTTCATGGTTGTAAAACGGGTTCTTCATTTAGGGATTGCTCCTTCGGTAGTCATGCGCAGTTTGAATGGCAACCCGAATATTTTCCCAATTCACCGAGGAAGGAATGGTGCAATCTGCACCCAGGATGAAACGCTCAGGAGCATCTGACAGAATTTGCTCCGCCATCGCCTGCACCTCTTCTGGCGAGCCGTTCAGGATTGTCCCCAGGCGTTCCACACCCCCCATGAAGGGACGCCTGAACAACTCCACTACATGCTGCGGGGTAAGATGTTGTTCACCCAGCTTCAGGCTGCAATTGACCACATCCCCGGGGTAGTCCAGAAAAGGGGTCAGATCGCTATAACCATCCACATAATCACACACATGCAGAATGTTGAACTGGCATTTTTCATTGATCTCATGCATCAGGGAGAGGTCAAAAGGTTTCACGCATTCGTCAAAAAGGGCTGAACCTTCCAGACGACTGGTTTCACCACCCTGGGTAGAATGATAAAAGCCATCCACCCCGGCAGCCAAACAGGCGCGCACGAACGTACGCAGGCTTTCGGTGATGATTTCAATCCCCTTTATCACCGGCTGCGGATTCTCGAGCAGGTGCTGCATGAGCCGCTCACCCCCGACCGTATGCCCGGCGCACATGAAGGGCGAATACAGCGTCTGAATCACCAGCGCTTCCTTCCCGGCTGCCTGCACCAGACCGCGGGCGATCTCCACCTGATCCTGGTAGAAATCCATGCCATATTGCGGCATCTGCAACCAGTCCTCCGGCTTGCGTATCTCCTCCCGTACAGGGAAGACAGTTTCGTATTGAATCTTGACGAAGTCCATTCCTGTGTAACGGAAATATTCCAGATGTTTGTCGATGGCTGCCTGCCCGCGATGAAATTGCGCGTCGAAATGCAGGAAAAACGCCGCCGGGATATACGTCTGTTGTTTGGATTCATCCAGTACCTGCAATACCAATTCTCGTTTATTCATTCAAAACCTCCTCATCACGTCAAATATTATAAATTCTCCGACCAAAGTGTGACCCGATTTCCCCCGGATTTTCGGGAAATTTCGAGCGCTTTTTCAGCCCGGTTCAGTAGTTCATCTACCAGTTCACCGTGCAGCGGGTAGACGGCAAGCCCGATGGAAACTGTCAGATCAATCGCTTGATCTTTCCATTGAATGGGTTGGTTGCCAATGGCTTGCCGTAC
>JAHYJK010000234.1 GCA_019429225.1 Anaerolineaceae bacterium | reverse complement strand
CGGGATCAGAATCGACTGCCAGTTGCAGATGGTTCACTTCCAGAGATTTGGCAAGGTCTTTTTTGCCTGTCAGAACCAATTTCGTGTCTTTATTGATCTCACCGGCTTTTTTACCAGGTTTGATAGCATGGGTATAAATTTCCACCGGCGTAACAGGGATACCACCATCCTCAAAGCGTTGGTAGAAGATCAAGCCATGCCGGTGCACTTCCACTTCCAGAAAGCTCGAAAAAGCGTTGGTACACTTCAGACCAATGCCATGCAAACCACCCGAACTGCTGTAAGCAGAATCATCCCCACCAAACTTACCACCGGCGTGCGGTTTCACCAATACCTGTGTCAGGGTGCTCATTCCCACATCGGCTTTAAAATCCACTGGAATACCACGGCCATCATCAGTAATTTCTACTGTACCGTCTTGTTCAATCATCACGACAATTTTTGTCGCATAACCTGCCATGCATTCATCCACAGAGTTATCCAGCACCTCCAATAAAATGTGATGAAGACCATGCAGGTTATTGTTACCAATGTACATGCCCGGGCGACGTCGGACTGCATCTAAAAATTCGAGTTCTATAATCTGATCAGCACTGTATTGCTTACTCACGCAACCTACTCCATTCCACCCGTGATACAATGGGTGAGATTTTATTAGAACATTTGTTTTATATTATACAATATTTTGTACCGTTATGCAACTCACCCCACGCGTGAAGATTGCCAACGATAGCTTAATTTTACCACTGCGAGCCGTGTAAGTGATTGTCGGTCTGTGGTTTACATCGAAAAAAGTTTTCTCCACAAATCCTGGCGAGTCACACCATGCGACATCGCCACGCCTTCATCCAGGATCAATTCTCGCGCTTCTGCTGCTGACCATCCCCTGGAGCTGTCCAGCCAGCCTGCAGGTGCCCAATCCCTCACCTGGCGGTAGCGGTTGACCGGCCAACCATAAAATTCACCTTTAGCGCTGATCTTACGGTCGTTGCCATCCATTGTGATGTAGTATTCCTTCTGCAATTGCTGGATGGCATTGTCTACAGCACTCGCGCCTTCTTTACGGCTGACACCCAGGCTTTGCCGTACCTGGCTGATATTGAGCGTACTGCTTTCTTCAAAAAGCTGCCAAAGCTGCCAGGTTCTTTGGCTGACTGTTCCCGCTTCCCAGCGTTCTGGCATGGAGAGCGAAGGATGAAAAGCGGCATAGAAGATCGGGTACATACGCTGGCTAACAAAGCCTTTATGCCCACCCAGAATACAGCCGTATGCCAGACATTTCTCCTCAGCGGCGCGATCTTTCCAACGCCAGGGATCCGAGTCGAGACTGGTGTGCCAGAGATTTTCAGGTGTCTCGCCACTTAATGACGGCAGTCCTGGCAAAAAGGGTGATAGCGCCATGAAGCCCAGCGATTCTACTCGGGCCAGAAAATCTTCATAGGTCATTAACATATTCGTCCTTACGACCACCATTCCTGTTCTATGAATTTCCCATCCAGGCGTGATTCTTCCGCAGCGAAAGCCAGTAAATGACTTTCCAGGGCTTCACGCGCACCCTGCAAAGATTCTTCATAAGCCTTATCGCGCACACTTTGCAGGAAGGACGCCACCAGCCGAAAATCTCCGCCGCCATGCCCTTCTCCCAACTCTGCGCTGGTATCGAATTCCTTGTGCCAATCGGTACGGTGCTCATCCAGATGAATCCACGAGCCACCATTGCCAAATTCTGCCAGAAGCCTGCCATGTGAGCCCTCGATTCGGGTCGAGCGATACTCGTAATGCGAGTGTCCATGCATGGTCAGAGTTACGGAAGCATGATCCTCAAATTGCATCATCACCACCTGATGATCGACCACATCATTGTCGCAATGATAGACACACCGTCCATACGGTCCGTTTTTGAGTGCTTCCAGAATACTTTCCGGTGTGGGTTGCTGCGTCAGGACGGTTAATGGCCAGCCGGTATAATCGGTCATTTGCTTCAACGGGGGTACCACCCAGCTGAGTGCTTTGATCATTTCCGGATTCTCGGTATATTGATGCGCGGCCCAACGCGAAAAACCTGTGCTGGTTTCGGCAATGCTGTTCCAGAAGGGTGCCATATCCTGATACAAATGCGGGGCATAATACGGGCAGGTCTCGGCAGCCGGGCAACCATCCAGGCATCGTTGCGGGGCTCCTTCTGGCGCATTTTCTTGTTTGAAATGCATCAACGAACCAACCGAAGCCAGTTTGTTGGGTTTTTGACCCAGCACCCAGGGCAAAATATCCAGATCATGACAGCATTTCGCCAGGATCATCGGGCTGGACTGCTCCCGATTGTGCCAGTTACCGCGTACATAGGAGTGCGCCATATGCCAGAAGGACACATTCTCACGATGGTCGACCTGTACAATCTGCCCCAGCACTCCGGACTGCACCAGCTCGCGCATTTTCTGGAAATGTGGTGTATAACGCAGCACATGGCAGATGCGCATCTGGCGTTTGGTCTCCTGGCTGACCTGCAGCAACTGTTTGCATTCCTCCAATTTGTTCGCCATCGGTTTTTCCAGCAGGATGTGATACCCGGCGCGCATGGCTGCCACAGCCGGTGCGGTGTGTTGCCAATCCTGTGTGCAGATCAGCGCCACATCCCCCAGGGCTGGTTTATCCAGCAACGGTTCCCAGGACTCAAATTGCATCTCCTCGGGAATCAGATGTTGTTCAGCGAACGTTTTTCTGCGTTCTGTAATCGGCTCCGCCACCGCTACAAATTTCAATTCATCCGGATGGGCGATAGCATACGGTGCATAACACTGGGCACCGCGGTTACCGGCACCGATCAGGATCGCATGAATGGGTTTGGTCATAGGAGACTCCTAATAGGATGTAATCATGAGTGATACTCCTATTAAACCATAATTAAGAAATAAACGTTATTTCTATCTATCGTATTTTTTCAGATTACATATCACTGCACTCAAATAAGCCAAAAGGCAAAAGGCGAAAGGAAAAAGGAAAAAAGGGAATTTTTCCCAAATTAGACCCGCTTGACTTAAGGATAAGAAATCCGCATAGGTTGGAGTAATGCGATTGAGAATCTATCTGCGTCGCACCTTGCCTGACTCCTGGTGCATTGCACTTAATGATTAACCGACTCACATCGACCACCTAAGAATATACAATCCATCCATTCTCAAAAAGTAGAGCACCTTGCCTTACTCCTGGTGCATTGCACTTAATGATTAACCGACTCACATTGACAACCTAAGAACATACGATCCAACAATTCTCAAAAAGTAGAGCACCTTGTAAACAATACAGTTATAGCTTTAAAAAATCTTAGATAATAGATGTAATCCGGTTAGTCCCGGAAAGCAGACGGAGCGGGAGGTTATTGCGTCTGTATATGAGAGAGTTGAATTGAGGAAAGAAAGAGAGGTGCTCTACTTCTGGATGATTGGTTGATCACGTCATCTTCCCAGATGTTAGGTTGTTGGTTTAACTCCAAGTGCAATGCACCCATTAAAAAAAGTGACTGACTATTTTCAGCCAGCCACCACAGGTATTATAAAGTACCACAAAGTAGATTTTTCTAATCCCTAAATCCTAAAACCTAATAGCTAACTTACCTTCACTTCCCGAAAATCCTTGATTTCATGCACAAAAGGCTGGAGTGCTTTCCTCAAGGCTTGTTCATCAATCTGATCCACCTTCATGGTCACTTCACCGCCCACAATATCCTGTCCGGCGTACGTGGTTAAAGCAATGATATTGCCACCCACTTCATCAATCGCCTGTGTGAGTTTATGTAGTAGACCGGGTTCATTTTTGACCATCGCTACCACGCGGAATCCGGGATGTCGTCCACCCAGCATCTCCAGAAAGACTCTGAAGATATCCGTCTGTGTGATCATCCCGATCACATCCTCACCACTCACCACCGGAATGCCGCCAATACGCTGATCCGCCATAATACGAGCGGCTTCCTCGAGCGGGGTATCTTCCGTGACGGTAATAACCTCTTTCGTCATCACACGTTCCACCGTAATTTTGCTTAACAAATAATTTATTTCCCATACGGATAAAGAAGTAGCCTCTGATGGAGAAGCATTTAACAAATCATCTTCCGAAACGATCCCCACCAGCACGCCTTTCTTCAGTACTGGATAGCGGCTAACGCGTTCTTTACGCATCTGTGCCAATGCATCCTGCACAGGCATATCCGGAGCCACAAATAAAACCGGGCGAGTCATTCTTTCACCAACCAGCATAATTACCTCTCCTTACTTAATTGTTTCTTTTATTGTACACGATTGAGCACTAAAAAATCATATCAGAATGTACAAAGAAAAATCTGGCATTCGTTCATTCGTTTTCTCATTCGTTGAAGGCAATTGCAGGACGTTTTCCTAGCAAGAATTATCTCAATAAAACACCAACCCCCCATCAATATTAATCGCCTGCCCATTGATGAAACCCGCTTCTTCGGATGCCAGGAATGCCACCAGCGCGGCCACATCGGCTGGTTTGCCGAACCGCACCACCGGGATGGTCTTGAGGATGCTGTCGCACCATTCTTCAAGGGTCACTCCGTTGATATCGGCCAGATGCTGGTAGGTATTCTTCAGCATTTCGGTTTCGATCGGTCCCGGACAGATGGCATTGGCTGTGATACCCTTTGGACCCAACTCTACCGCCAGGGCACGTGTTAATCCCAACACAGCAGCCTTGGTGGAACAGTAGGCGATCTCCTCTGAATAGGCCATTTTTCCCGCCATCGAAGAGAGATTGACGAAGCGTCCCCATTGATTCTTTTCCATGATCGGGATGACAGCCTGGGCGCACAGGAACATGGATTTATAGTTGATGTCGCTGACCCGATCCCACAATTCGTCGCTGACATCCACCGTGGCGGTGTTGTCGAAGATCCCGGCATTGTTGACCCAGATGTCGATCCGTCCCCAGCGCTTGAAGATTTCCTGCACCACCGCATGAATCTGCTGCTTATCGCGTACATCCAGCAAGAACCCCTGTGCATCCACACCAAATTGGGTGCATCGCTCGACTGCACTGGCGGTATCACGAATATCCATGACAGCCACATGCGCGCCTTCTTCCGCCAGACGGGCACAGATCTCCTGCCCAATCCCCTGGGCAGCCCCGGTTACACAAGCTACTCTGCCTTTTAATCCTCTCATGATCGATTTCCTTTCCAGGAGCGTTTGACTTTTGAATCTGATCCACAGCTTTCTGCCAGCGCCAGGCTCATTTCCTGGCATTTACGGAGAATTTCAGGCTCATCCAGGTGTTGGATAACACCATCCTGCATCAAAATCACCCCGTTTGCGATGGTCATCTCCACATTTTCCTGTCCGCAGGAGTACACCAGGGTTGCGACCTGATCATGGATCGGGACCACCTTGGCGGAATTGGGGGCAATCACGAACAAATCCGCCTGCTTGCCGACTTCCAACGAACCAATCTGGTCTTCCAATCCCAGAATTTGCGCGCCACCCAGAGTAGCCCAATCCAGTACCTGTTGCGCATTAATCACCGAAGGATCTTTGGCAGCCCCTTTTTGTAATAAGGCTGCCA
>JAHYJK010000233.1 GCA_019429225.1 Anaerolineaceae bacterium | reverse complement strand
ACGCCGCGTCGCCGGGTCCACCGAGGGGGAGTGGCCCAGCAGGACGCTGCAGTCAACCAAGGCTGGCACCAGGACGCAATGGGACAGGTCGTCGATGACCGCCCCGACCTGGCGGGGCAGATCGGCAACGCCACCGATGGCGGTGATCACCCCCTCTTCCACCACCAGCACAACATGACGGCGCACCGCCCCACCGCTGCCGTCGATAAGGCCTGCCGCCACTATGAATCGTCGTTGGTTCATTCCCTTCTTTCCTGTCGTCTTCGCGCCTGGTTGTATGGAGAGAGTCCGCAACCATCATATATCAAGATGCAGCCAGCCATCGACACAGTTGCTATCTTGTTGATTTATCGTCAGTTTTTTTTGGCTGCCAGCGACTTGTGGCGTGTTCATCAGATTTAATTTGCCCCGGCGGCGTCTTTGTCCGTATGATGGTAGCCAAAGCAGACAGAATCATCCAGTATCAACCTTGTAACATCTGCTTATGTAAGGAAAACAAAAAAAATAAGAGTCCGCATTTTTGCTTTGTGAAAATAAAGGTGGAGCAGGAACAGACAAGGCCCCGGTAACAGTTCGTTGACAAACCAAGGCAAGGCGCAACCACCCCTTGAGGGTAAAAATGAGACGGAAAGGCCAATTTTACACAGGCCCAAACCAAATTTTGATTGCCTCGGAATAAGCATGGTACAGCCATCTGTACAGTGCCTCTCCTGCTGATTTAACGGCAGGTATTTTGGCCGCGCTAATATAAGAGCCACATTCCAGAAAAATACAGGATAAAAAGCAATAAAGAGTCAACTTCTATAAACCAGAAACGCCGCTCCAGCTTGGCAAGGTTACCCACCAGCCCTATGGTGGTCATCAGCAAGCCAAATAACCCCACCAGCATGAAAGCCGGGTCAATCGTACCGAGGAATCGACCCTGGGTGTAGAACAAATCGGTCAATCCCAACGCAAACATGTTGAACATATTGCTACCAAACAGGTTGCCTATCGCCATATCGCTGGCACCAATCCGGATAGCTGCGATGGTGGTCACCAATTCCGGTAATGAGGTCACAAAAGCAACCAGAGCCGTACCCACAAAGGTGGTCCCCAACCCGGTAATTTCGGCAATCTCCACACTGGAACTGACCATAAGCGGGGTAACCAGGATCAAAGCACCGGCAGCCAGAGCGAACCCAAGTAAACCGACCCACAATTTTAGCACATCATCCGGGATGTCCTCCTTGTCCATCTTCTCCCCCTTTGGCTCACCGGAGATCAGACGCAAAGCAAAGATATAAGCTGCAATAATGATGATGGAATCCAATCCTACAAAACCAATCTTCACCTGTATATCCGCAGCCATGAAATACAATACCAGACCAATCATCATGATCGCCAGGCTGCCGGTCAGTGCATGGCGCATAGCGGCTTTTCGCAGGATGCGTTGGCTACGATGTAACATATCCAGAACTGCTAATAACACCATATTGAAAGCGTTACTACCCATCAGGTTACCAGCAGCGATATTGGGAGAGCCTTGTTTAACACCTTCCATAGATGTCAGTAATTCAGGCAAAGATGTTGCCCCAGCCATCAGCAAAATTCCAATGAACATCCCCCCCAACCCAGTTCGGATGGCAATCACGTCACCATATTTCGCCAGGAAATAAGCTGCTACAACAATCGCGAGCGCAGTTAATCCAAATTGAACCCAGACCATACTCACGCGTCCTTTTCAATCTCGTGAGAGGGTAGACCTTTTACCAGACTGAGCGGCCAGGCGGTAAAAATACCGGTATTGGGTTGATTCAAATCTCCTATGACTGATTCTGTCAATTGCAGACATTTCTCTGCCATAGCCTGATCATCCACAATAGCGATCAGGGTTACATTTTCTTTTTCACTGGCTTCGCGACTGGTGTATAAATAGCGCATAGGAATCAACTTACGCGTCAAGCGATATAAGCCGGTTGATTCTATAACTGTTGCCCCGCGAATTCCCCCTTTTGTCCAGGCTTTTAACACATCCTCTAATAAAGATGGATCATCCAAAATAAAAAGTGCCATGTAATTCATTCATTCCTCCTTGTTTTTGATCCAAATGGAATAAAACTTTTTATGATTGTAACAGATGAGGGATGTATTTTTTTGGAGATCGATTATGACTGATCTTCGCCTAATAGATGCACCTGACGAAAAAAATGAAAAAATAAAATCTGGTTCGGGAGTAAGTAACCTCGAACCAGATTTGTCAGAAAATATTGAAAATTATCTCGCCATTATTTAATGACCATTGGAAGAAAAATGGATTGGTCCTGTACAGGCTCAATTGATTCTACTCCATAAACAAAAACATCATGATAATTATTATTGTCATTCATAACCAGGTTCGTTGCGTAAGAGTAAAAAGTTACTAAACTGCCATCATCAGAAACAACTCTTGACTTTGAAAAGGAAAATCCATTCGCTTGCTGACCATTTATTCCAAGATTTACACGAATAGTTTTCCCAGTTTCACGGTCATGCAGGAAAATATCATCCGTATTATTGGTATCATCATCTACCAGGTTGGTTGCCGCTGAAGGGTAGACAACGAAACGGCCATTCCCGGGAATTGAAGGAACATTTGAATAAGAATTTCCTTCATTCCCAATTGATGAAATTGACACACGCTCAAATGTATCCAGCAAACCGTCAAAAACAAAAATATCATTGGTAGCATTGTTATCATTTTCTACCAGATTACTAGCCCCGGATAAAAACGCTATGAACCTGCCATCATTTGATATCGAAGGATAACCCGAAAAATTATTTCCAGCATTTTCTCCGATACCTGTCGAAATCATGGTGGTTTCTCCCGTCTGTAGGTTGTGTAAAAACACATCCATTGTTTCATTCGTATCATTGCTAACCAGATTTGTAGCTTCGGATTGAAAGGCTACATAATTTCCATTTTCAGAAATAGATGGATAATTGGAGGCACCATTTCCAATATCTGAATTTGTAGATTTTGAGACCAATACAGTAATTTGGGATTCAAGATCATGCACAAATATATCCCCATCATCATTGTTATCACCTGTTACCAGATTATCAGAAAAGGATCAAAATGCTACATAGCGTCCTTCCGTAGAAATCGAAGGATCTGAAGATAGTTGATTACCTGCCAGACCATCTGAAGATTTAGACACGAGAACTGTTAGTTCCGTTTGGCGATCATGCACGTAGATTTGCCCATTTAGAATTTCTTCCCCGGCAACAAGATTTGTTGCTCCAGATCTAAATGCTACATATCTTCCATCGCCTGAAATGGATGCAGAATCGCTACCATAATCCGCTTGTTCTCCTGCAGAATTAACAGACACACGAGTTATAGTATTTGTCTGTAGATCGTGAACAAAAACATCAGAAGAATTATTTGTATCATCGGGCACCAAATTGCTGGCAAAAGATGCAAATGCTACATACCGGCCATCTCCTGAAATTGAGGGTTCTGATGATGAATGATTTCCCTCAACTAAATTTTGACCTACCGAAACACGAACAATTTTATTAGATAGCGCATTTACAAAATCCTGTTTGGATAAAATCAGAACAACCACAAGCAATAAAGGAATTATTCTTTTCATTTTTCCTCCCTAAATTATTAATTAAGGATAAATAAGATAAACTTTGTTTTAATTAAAACAACAATAACATTTTTCGATACGATTTAAACTAAATCGTATACAGTTACGAGTAAATTGAGCGAATATTCATGAAAATGAAAAAAACAAAACACTTTGGTAGATTAAAATTCGGGATCTTTTAAAAAAAATCTAACCGTGACCATGCCCGTGCAAGCCTTTAACAATCCCCAATGGCCAGGCGGCAAATATTCCCGTATTGGGATGATCCAAATCCCCCACAATTGACTCTGTTATTTCCAAACATTTTTCTGCTGTAGCCTGATCTTTTACAATAGCCATAATGGTGATATTGTCTTTCTCACCGGTTTTATTGCTTGAATACAAATATTGCATCGGGATTAATTTACGTTGTAATCGGTACATTCCGGTGGACTCAATGATGGTTGCTCCACGAATACCACTAGCTACCCAGGTTTCAATTAATTCTTCCAACAATACCGGATCATCCAAAATATACATGACCATGTATTCCATTTTTTCCTCCTTTTGAACCAATGGCTCTTTATAAGTCTCTAATAATTGTAACAGATTACTTAACACTGGTTTTTGATCGCTGAACCTGTCGATCATAGCACTCGTCGATCAACAATCCTGTCGATCAATGCATCATTCGATCAATGCACCATTCGATCAATGCATCATTCGATCAATGCACCTGTGGTTAAAACCACAGGTTGATAGATTCAAACCTGTTCAAACAGGTTCACATTAAAAATACTACAATTTATTAATCATTTCACGTGGTTCGGAATTAAAAAGGTTCATTATTATTCGAGTAGTAATTTTCTTTTGGTTCTTGTATGGTTGAAGAATTTCGCATGTCCACATCATCACATTTTTCATACTTTGCGAATGTTTTTTCATTGGCATGCTGATCTTTTTGGTTTTTTTCATAATCAATGGCTAAACTCAAATTTCGTTCACTGATGGAAAGCACTCCATAGCCTCGCTGCCAATATAAATCAGAGAAATCAAATGAACTGGCTCCCTTTAAGCCTTTTACGATATCGGCAATCGAGCATTTTGGTGGAATTTCCATGATTAAATGGATGTGGTCAAAGAATGCATTGACTGCATAAATCCTACAATCTAAATTTTTGGCTTTATTTTCCAAATATGGAAACAAATCTGATTCTAATTTCTGTGTAATCAGTGGCTCTCGATTTTTTGTTGACCAAACAAGATGATAATATAGCCGAGCATAGACTATAGTAATCTCCATTGAAGGTTTGATGAATGTCAAAAATTTATTTTATCAAATTAACCATTTTCGCTTTGAAAAAATCCCTTCGAATAATTGTTTCTGTATCACACCTGTGGTTAAAACCACAGGCTGACAGATTCAAACCTGTTCAAACAGGTTCATTACACAACCGGATTCATCCGGTTTGATGCTGACAGACGCAGGTTTTAACCTGTGGCGTGTTGTGGTGTGCTGCGGCATGGTACCAGGCATGTCCCAAGATGCTCACAATATTAAACATGGATTGGTTCCACAACCTCACCTGTGGTTAAAACCACAGGCTGGTAGATTCAAACCCGTTCAAGCAGGTTTTCCACATAACCAGATTCATCCGGTTTGATGCTGACAGACGCAGGTTTTAACCTGTGGTGGACTGTGGCGTGTTATGGGGCGTGTTGTTGCACAACCTCACCTATGGTTAAAACCACAGGCTGATAGATTCAAACCTGTTCAAACAGGTTCATTACACAACCGGATTCATCCGGTTTGATGCTGACAGACGCAGGTTTTAACCTGTGGTGGACTGTGGCGTGTTGTTAAGCGTGATCGATTACACAACCTCACCTGTGGTTTAAACCACAGGCTGATAGATTCAAACCTGTTCAAACAGGTTCATTACACAACCGGATTCATCCGGTTTGATGCTGACAGACGCAGGTTTTAACCTGTGGTGGACTGTGGCGTGTTG
>JAHYJK010000232.1 GCA_019429225.1 Anaerolineaceae bacterium | reverse complement strand
ACTTTGTTGTCTTCCACGTCATACGGCGTGTACCCGCTGTAAAAGTACTGAGGGTATTCGTGCAGGAATTCAATGCGCATACCCGCTTCACAAAAAGCGGTTACAACCTCTCCCAGTGTCCAATCCCATTCATAGAATTTTTCAGGTACTAACAGATCCGGGTCTGTATAATCCCCCAGGTTGTCATATTGCCAGACCTGTTTGCGGAAATAATTACCTACAATCTGATTGGGATAAGTTTTGCCATCTTCTGCATTCATGACATGCCGGAAGGGATGCCCATCATGCAAGAAAAAGAAACCGCCATCTTTTAGCAAGTGTCGAACGGTTTGCGCAAAGCGACTGATATCCGGGATCCAGCACAACACCCCGGTGGAGGCGAAAACGATATCAAATTTTTCGTGCACCTGCTCCATCACTTCCATGACATCGGCTTCCATAAAATTTGCATCGATTCCCATTTGATCTGCCAGAAGGTGGGCATATTTCAGAGATTTGGGCGAGATATCGACCCCGGTCACCTTTGCTCCCAGCAATGCCCAGGATAGGGTATCCGTCCCGATGTGGCAGAGCAGGTGCACCAGCGATTTACCTTTCACATCCCCGACTTCGCTTTGGATTACCTCGTTTAATAAAGGTGAACCTGCTAACAACTTCTCGATGTGATACTTTTTATAATGGGTGGCAGCCAGTCCATCCCAGCCTTTTTTGTTGGATTGTGTCATTTCTTTCATTTTATTGACCTCGATTTTTTTATGGAGAAAATTTTTTCAATAGGAGATTGCGTTTAAGATGGAACCCATTACAAAGAGTATATCAAAAACAAATCATTGTGGTTTGTTGCTCAATACCACAAAAGACCAGAACTTAGGTTTAGATGTAGAAAAAAATTTATTTACTGGCTTTGTACTGTTTGGGAGGCAATCATCACCGGAATGTTTCCCGTTTTCTCCAGCATCCGTCCAAAAGTTTGCGCTTCTTCTGTTTGACTCTCCAGTACGTTTTGAGCCCAGCGGTAACCCACGGATTGGTAAAGCAATTCCACCTGAACCGTAAAAGGTCCTGATGCACCGCCGGTCTGTACCTGGTAGGTTATGGAATCACTCCCACCAGTGAAAGATGAATCCTGCAGAGCCTCTCCGATGACTGAGGAAACAGGTGGTGGATTTTGTTTGTCGAATCCAGAAGGCAACAGGCGGTTATCTTTGAGATAACCGGCAGCCAGCATTTGAAAGGTGGTCACCTCGTCCGCAACATTTTTCATGATCGGTTCATAAATCTGCACCTGATCGGGTGTTGATATTAAATCATAATGAGGCTCATAAGCCTCCGGATTTTCATCGTTTGCATTGCCGAAGATTTCGCCAGTTTCCTCATACCCACCAGACTCAAAAATTACTTTTCCGTTTGCATCGCTGACGGTCACATGCAACCATGTACGCCGCGAAGGAAAAGAAGTCGGAAATTTGTGTCCGGTCAAGACCTCAATACCCACATCAAAAGTGAGGGTGTCATCTAGCTGTTCAATCGCTGAAATAGCCAGCGTTGCTGTTTGATTTTGTAGAAGATCCTCCGTACGCGCGCTGTGTTGATCAAGCGCAGCAATACTGCCCGGGAATCCCAATTCTTCGTTAAACTCCCCAAACAGATTAAGCATAAAAACATTGCCCCCGGTAAAAGTGTGACGGGCAAAAGGTTCATACAGATTGTCTGGCGTTATATTGGAGATGGGGGCTGCACCCTCTGCGGATGGCATATGGCAATCCTGGCAGGAGGATTGTTCGACAAAGTCTGAAACCAACCATTCGCTGTAAGGGGTTTGTTCGTAAAAAAGTTCATCTCCACTGCTCAGGGTGGAATCTGCTTTGATGTAGTTAAGGTATAGTTCGTGGCAGGTCGCGCACACCGCTGATTCGCGGATGTGCTCACTTTGTACAGCTGTATATCCGGATGCAGATTTCATAATATTAACATTCTGCTCGCTGATGGGAAAAGCGCCGTAAATGAGTCGTTCGCTTGCAGATAGGTCAAGATTTATGGCGAGATCACTGCTATGCCGGAAATCATCCGCCGGGTTTTCGGGGATCTGATGACACACAGAACAGGAAACGCCATCCACTGCCAGGTCAACCAGGGGATGACCTTCAGCAAGGATGCCCTGCTCGCCCAGTAAAACAGTGCTATCGCCGGTAGCATCGTTGTTCAGTCTCGCCATAGGCGCATGGCAGATGGCACATTTTTCCTCAATGGCTTCAGCATATTGCGGGGATTTTTGGGTTTCCATGCGCACACTGGCCAGATAATAGGGGTCACGGGCGGCGTTTGCCATGATGCTGCTCTGCCATTCGGTGTTAATGGCAACATCGTTTCCGAGGGTATCCTTCATCCCTTGATGGCAGGCAGTACAATTGGAAGATGGTTGGAATAAATCTATTTCCAACAGAGTCACACTTTCTGGTGTAGAAGGCTGTTCTTGTGCAGCACAACCTACAAGCGCCACGCTAAACAACAAAGTCAACATAACCCAGGCAATCACAATGTTTTTTGTACTTTTTTCTGTGTGTTTCA
Source organism: Anaerolineaceae bacterium (assembly GCA_019429225.1). Lineage (GTDB taxonomy): Bacteria > Chloroflexota > Anaerolineae > Anaerolineales > Anaerolineaceae > UBA6170. The sequence continues at coordinate 3,050 of JAHYJK010000232.1, read as the reverse complement.
TATGACCTTCCTTTACTATATTGTACACAATTCTGTTTAAAAGTTCTCGTAAAATGAGGTCACTTCAATCCCAATTTCTGTTCCTTGACCAGTAGCTCAAGCGACTCTTTGATGCGTTTTTGCCGAGTTTCTTCTCGTTTGGCGCTTGCCACCCAGTAAATGTACTGGTTCCGATCGGCTTTGTTTAAACTGTTGAAGAATTCCAAAGCTTTGAGGTGCTGGTCCAATGCTTCCTGAAATTTTTCATGCATCACGAACTGGGGTCTAGGTTGATCAGGTTTATCCCAGATTCCATTTTGTTTGGCATTCTCAACCTTGGCCAACCCATATTCAGTCATGCGATTTTCACGTGTTGGCACAAGAATATAATTCGTCAAATTTAAACCAATTAAATCGAAGAACGACCTAACCAGAGCTTGATCACTTTGCAGGCTTTATCCGCAGCATCCATAAATAGGGATGTTCCCAACCAGCGACTTCACCGATTTCAGCATTTACTGCCAGGTATTTCAACCCCAGTAACACCGATTTTTCTCTGTCATCTTCCTGATCCTTATTTACCAGCATCAGGATTGGACATTGCTCCTTTGGGTAATAATCCTCAAAGCGAAACTGGAAATAATTCTGCATATAAGCTGCGTTGGATTGTTTGCTAATTCCTTTGGTGTAGGATCCATCTGCCAGCTCTCGAGCGCCATACCGTTCCATGTCAGTAACATACGGATTCCACCAGTCATATTTTTCATACATCGTTTGACAATTTTCCATGAAGGCTTCCAGAGTGGAGAAGGTGACCTCAGGGGCATTTCGAATTTTCTCCAACCGGGCAACAACATGCTGTTCAAATTCCTCCCTTGTTCCTTCCCAAAGCCTGTAAGGTCCGTATTCGCTATTCATAGCACCATCCAGGATCAAAGAAATCACCCGGTCCGGATGATTAACCACCAGGCTGAGACCCACTTCTGCCCCTAGTGAACTCCCGATGATGTGGGTTTTCTCAATGAAGAGGTGGTTCATTACGTCTATGACATCCAACGCCAGATTATCCATGTGATAGCCAGAAGCAGGTGCGTACGATTTGCCATGACCACGCAAATCCACCAGAATCACACGATACTGATCCTGAAAATAAGACACCACTCGCTGCCACATCATCAGGTTCGCGCCGCTGAAATGCAAAAAGAAGATGGCACCTGGATGTGAAAGGCATGTGAAATTCGCATCAAATTAGATTTGACTCTATTGATCATTCGGTGTAAATTTTAATCATCCCTTGATGGGGAGTAGCTATCCGTATAATACGGAGTGAATAATCGACATACTGGATATCATCCCGGTTATTCAAAGAATAATCTTGTGCGAGACCATCATGTTTTTATAAGCATGGTGGTTTTTTTGTGAGGAAAAAAATGGATTATCTTTTTATCAGTGTGATTTCAATAGGATTGGCTATGGATGTAATGGCAGTGTCACTTGGAATTGGTACATCTGATCAAATTGAGACCACTCGAGGGAAGTTCCGCTTATCATTTCATTTTTGTATTTTTCAATCAGGAATGGCCGCAATTGGCTGGTTGGCCGGTGAAACGATTGTTCGATATATAGAAGGGATTGATCATTGGGTTGCATTCATATTGCTGGCGTTTGTGGGCATTAAATTAATCCGGTCTGGTTTTGAAGAAAATGGGAAGGCCTTTAACCAGGATCCATCTACCGGTAAAACGCTGGTTTTATTATCAATCGCCACCAGTATTGACGCTTTTGCTGTTGGTCTGAGTATTTCTTTCTTAAAAGTTCCGATTGCGATGTCCATTTTATTAATTGGATTAACTTCTTTGATTTTATCTTTGTTTGGGTTATTTACAGGAATCCATTTAGGAAAAAAGTTTGGAAAACGTATGGAAATATTCGGTGGTTTGATTTTACTCATCATTGGTCTGCGAGTTGTTATCTCCCACCTGGCGATATAACCCATTTTTGGTTTTAATGTTGTTGAACCATGTAGATTGATTATTATTTAATCCGTTTGAATATCGGTTCACTAAATTCAACCATGTGTTGATCAAAACAGCGCATTAATTGGGTGGAAAAATGTGCTTCATGCAAGAACAACGCGTGGTTCTCTGCAGCGGAAATTGATTAAAGAATGGTGATTTCATAGTGGTTTTCCTGTTCGGTGTGGTCTTCTGCGATTCATTTTCAATTGTTCAACCTCCTCCGGAGGATAGAATTGAAATGCTTTATTGAGAAGTTCCTTTAATTCTGATAAAAAAGCATACGAAGGATTAAACTGAAAGATACGTGTACGACCTGCCAATGTGCTTACCAAAACACCACCAGATTCAAATTTTAATAGTTGTTTTTGTATTGGACTTAGATCCACATTAAAATAATCTGCAATTTCAGATGCATAGCCTTTTCCTCTGACCAGGAGATAGATCAGCACTCTTTCTGCATTTTCTGAACCAAGAATAGTTTCTATCATTATTACCTACTTATTAGGTTATATAACCTATATAATAGGTGATAATGCTGATTTTGTCAATCATTAATCAAATCTTCTTTCTCATCAATACCGTGATCTTACCCAGCCTGGCTACTTCCTCAAACCCTTCCCGTTCATACATCATCACCGAGCCAGTATAGGATGGCCGTTTTGCGCCGGGGATATCGAAGGGGAAGGCTTCCACGACCCCACCACCCTTTTGTTGGATGCTCTCCAGTGCTGCTTTTAAAGGAAGCTGGGATAATCCTTCCCGGCGGCGGTGCTTATCCACAAAGATGCAAGAGATGCGCCATTGCGGTTTCCACGCTGGCGGGATGGTAAGCTCCTGGTAAGCACGAGCGCGTTCCAGACGGGTGAAATTCTCGGCCGGACCGTACTGGCACCAGCCGATCGGCACCCCGGCATCATAGATCATCAATCCGCAGCTTTGACCAGTCTTAGCCAGTTCATGTTGCAAATCTTTACGATCATCACGGTGCATTTTGTTGAATTGCGAGGAGGTCACCAGATTAAATGTGCACCAACAGCCACCCGACACGCCTTT
>JAHYJK010000231.1 GCA_019429225.1 Anaerolineaceae bacterium | reverse complement strand
TCAAACCAGAGCTAAATTAGCTTGGTCAGGTCTTCTGCAGCACGACGCATATCCAGGAATATCAGACCAAGTTTTGCCTGTTCACGTGCCAGAGCGGTCAGAACTGCTTCTTCACCGACTGACATCAGAACAACATAACCCTGTTTTCCTTTGATATAGACCTGCTCAAGATTGCCACGTCCTAATTCCGTCGCAATTCTTTCGCCCAGTGAAAGCATGGCGGCTGACATAGCCGAAACCCGATCTTCCTCCACACCCTGTGGTAATGCAGACGCAATGGTTAAGCCATCCACACTGACGATTGCTGATGCTTCAATATCCGGTGAGGATGCCTGAAGCTCTCTTAGCCTTTCTACCATGAGTTGAGTTCTTGATTTTGTCAAAATGACGCTCCTTGAGGGGATTCTATTCGAAAAGTTTTGATTGTTAATTAATGTAGCATAGTCAAAAAACACTGTCAAGCAAACTTTCAGAACTTGAAAGGTACAGTAAGTTTCACCTTACAACCTACCGAATTTAACTGCAAAAGTGAAGAGTAAAATCATGTACAATGTAGATAATGACAAATAATCTTAACACGGAACGGTTAATATATCCATTTACTGCCATTGTTGGGCAGGAAGAAATGGTGCTGGCGTTGATTTTGAATGCGATCAACCCCAGAATTGGCGGTGTTTTGATTCAAGGAGAAAGAGGGACCGCCAAATCCACAGCTGTACGGGCTTTAGCGGCTTTGCTTCCAAAGATTCAAGTAATTCAAGGGTGCCGTTTTGGATGCCAACCGTCTAAACCAAGTACCTGGTGCAGTGAATGTCACCAGCGTTTTATTGCTGGAGAAAAGCCAGAGACAATCGAGAAAGCTACCCCCTTTATTAATTTACCCATTTCAGCCACAGAAGACCGGGTGGTGGGAACCCTCGACATTGAAAAAGCCATTCGCTATGGCATGAGAGCTTTCGAAGCCGGGGTACTGGCGGAAGCCAACCGCGGGATGTTATATATTGACGAAGTTAATCTTTTGGATGATCACGTGGTGGATGTGCTTCTTGATACAGCTGCTATGGGCGTAAATATCATTGAACGTGAAGGCATCTCCTTTTCTCATCCTGCACGGTTCATGCTGGTTGGGACGATGAATCCGGAGGAAGGAACACTACGGCCACAATTGATTGACCGTTTTGGATTATCCGTCACAGTGAAGAGCATCACGGATATAAGAAGAAGAGTCGTAATTTTGCAAAGGGTGCTTGATTTTGAAAATGATCCGTATCGTTTTATCAAAACCTGGGAAAATTGTGAAAAGACACTATCCAATCGCATTGTTCAGGCACAGCAGCTTTTACCCCGTGTAAAAATTACGCACGAGAATCTGGAAATGATCGCGGATGTGACCAGCCAGTTCAAAATTGAAGGCCACAGAGCGGATCTGGTTATCCAAAAAGCAGCGATTGCCCATGCCGTTTTTAATAATCGATCCCATCTGGAACCCAGCGATATTCATGTTGCCGCCCAGTTAGCCTTACCACACCGCTTGAAACGCAAGCCATTTGACCAGCCGTTCGAATTACCTGCGCTGGAAGAGACAGTGAAAACGATCATTTATCCGGAAAGAGCGGCGAAGTTACAGGAAATCCTGAATGATAAACGCGACCCATTAAGTATTCAGGATCCACACAATGAATGCGGTTTTTATATCGTTGGATAAGACCATTTCAACATAAGGAAAACCTTTCTGATTCCAGGAGCACCATTTCAAGTATTAGTCTTTCCGTATCGTAAAAATTTGCAAGATCAATTCGAATTTGCTTTGCTACTGAGAGCGGATGAAGGTTTCTGGCAGGGGATTGCTGGTGGGGGAGAAGATAATGAGACGCCATTGGCAGCAGCCAAGCGAGAGACATTGGAGGAAACGGGGATAGGGCCATCATCTAAATTTTTACGTTTGGACACCATAGAATCGGTTCCTGTAACAGTCTTTAAAGACAGTCCACTTTGGGGTGAGGATATCTATGTGATTCCACAATTCTGTTTTGGGGTAGATGGGTCCAACCTCGAAATTGTGATATCTCAGGAACACAATGCTTTTGGCTGGTTTACGTATGATCAGGCAATTCAGTTACTCAAATTCGATGGTAATAAAACTGCATTATGGGAATTAAATCAGAGACTGTTGGGAAGAGGTCCGCGAGGTTAGAAATGGAGATGGATGAATTTGAGGTAAGAGAGTGGAAGAGATAAAAGGTATTCGAGCTTACAGCCGGAAAGAACGTATGGCTGTGGTAGATCAATTAATTCCCCCGTGGAAAAAGAAATTTGGCGATAATCTGCTTGGTATCGTTATAGGTGCTTCGGTTGCCAGGGGGGAAGACCAGGCTTATTCCGATCTGGAACTGGATATATTTCTGCGTGAAAAACCAGAAAAGCGAGAAGATCAATACCTACAACGGGTGGTGGACGGCATGTTAATTGAAGCCATTTATCACACCCCGGAAGAATTTCTCAAAGAAAGGGAAACCATTCCACAGCATTGGTATCTCTCCGCTTCTGATCGATGGATGGTGGTATACGGTCAGGAATTTTTTGAAGATTTATTGAACAAAATGAAAGGCATTCAGCACTCCAAGGAGGACATGCTGGCAGCCGCTAGTCGAAACAGATTTGAGCTTCAGGAGTCCTTTGGCAAGGTGTTAAATGCGGTTGAAATGAAAAATCATGAGGGGATCAGTTTATTATTGATGGATGTCGTTCTGCATTTACTTCAGATTCTGTCTTTCGTTAATCAACAACCCTTTACAACGTTCAGTCAATTCATTTCTGAGGCAAGAGAATTCCAGATAAAACCCGAAAGATTTGATGATTTGCTGGACTTGCTTGTCAATGGAACTTACCAGGAATTGGAAGAGGTGAAAGAGATTTGTATGGTTGTGTTTGGAAGCCTGGAAGAAAATTTCAAACAATTAGGTATTGAACTTTACAATGATGAACTGGATCCCAACTTGCCAAATCGCACAATGATCCATCCAATTGGATCGGAGAATTGATATGTACAACCGAAAACGTCTGGACCGCGAACGACTGGAACTTTACCTAACCCAACTGATCATGAAAATTCGCATAATCTTATTGGTGTTGGGGATATTTACTTTTGTGTATGCTTGCTGGTAGTTTGATTGGTATTCTAGGCTTGTATCTGGTGATATCAGGCACTTCGTTCTGAATGATCACCAAAACAGCTCGGTTTCTAGCATGGGTTGCGTTGGTGGGGAAGAAGGAGTAGAGGGCGTTTTACAATAAAGAAAGCACATTTCTTCTTTCTTTGGCATATCGCATTAGCGCCTGCATTCCTTTACCACCAGCGATCAGTGCGCCAATTGCCAATAACACGGCACCAAATGTAAGAATTATTCCAGGCATATTAAATACAGCTTTGGTTATTAAATATCCGCCCCACTGCAACACCCACTGCATCATGGGGGTGAGTTGTTCTGGGAAAAAGGCTGTAATGAGAAAGGCGGTTCCAATACTGATTGCCATGATCATACTGAAGATAATATCCATCCAGGACAGCACCTGGAATTTTGGTTTTGCTTCAATTTTTACTTGCTCCAGAAAAAAATGGTTGAAATCAAGTGGTAATTTATTGGAGAAGTTCAGTTTGGATTAAATTTGGAAACACTGGTTCCACCAGTATCCTGTCAGCCTATCCCTATCAAGCCTATCCCTTGACGATTCAATTTCAAAGTGCTAAAATAACGGTCACGAGCAACAGGTTGTTATGCGGGCATGGTTCAGCTGGTAGAATGTCTCCTTGCCAAGGAGAAGGTCACGGGTTCGAATCCCGTTGCCCGCTCAGAAACAAATCGCGGCGACGTGGCCAAGTTGGCAAGGCAAGGGTCTGCAAAACCCTCATCACGAGTTCGAGTCTCGTCGTCGCCTCTCTTCTTTAATCTGGTTTTCATTTCCAATAATTACAAAAAACAATCCGGAAATGAAGCCAATAGTAATTCCAACCAGCATACTTTGTAGCCTGGGTTGACCTTGCCACACAGATCCAACTGCAAATGAGAGAGACCAGGCTAATACAGATAGAAATACCCAAAGCAGTCCACCTGTTTTTTTAGCCTTTCCTGCAAATAATATTTTTATTTCCGAATATTGTAATATTCCAATTATAAAACCACTAAGAACCATCGCCAAAGCTGTTGGAAATAATTGAAAATATTCACCACCAGTACTCAAAGTTTTTGGATAAACAATACCTAATAGAGAGATAATCAGAATGACACTAAATATTGGCCCCAAGGAATATCCAACCAACGTAAGGAAAAACCAGCGTGGGCTGATAGAAAATCTTATTTTCATTAATATATATTGGAATGATGCTGTGATCAAGCCGATAATCAATGCAGGCAGTATCATCGGTGTCACGATGGACCAAATATCACTCCAGGCTTGAATTGATCCTGGTTTTTTGAAAAAGGGAAAAATGGTTATAACAAATGGGATTCCAAGGCAAAAAATCCAAAATACCCAAAAGAAGAGTCTATTTTTTAAAATTTTCACATGGCACCTCCTCAATCCATATAATTGAAGGCGATAACCTATAATAAACAACTTAAATACTAGTAAAGTTCAGACCAACTGCAAAACCAATAAATACCTGGGTTTGTACCCCCATAAATTGTGGTTCGCACTTGGAATGTTCTCCAATTTAGTCCTAAGTATTTCATCGTTCCATTTGTTGAAATCGAACTTTGGTAATTCCAATTCCCACTGCCACTAGATGGTGTTGGTCCTGACAAATTACTCCAGGAATAGAACCCATTAACAGTAGAAGCACTTCTAGAACTGTTATTCCATGAACATCCCCAATCTTCCCATGTAACAGTTGATGTTTGTGACAATTGGCCAACTACTTGATTCAGACTATTTACAACATTTATACCACAAGTAACATTTTGTGTTGAGATGCTTCTTGATATTATTCTTGGTTCAATTATGTCTGCAGAAGAATACCCAAAGAGTTCTATCTTACAGACTGCCTTTGGATCTGCAATATTGCAATCTTCCAATTGAACAGTTTTGAAGATTGTATAATAATTTTCTTCCTGAACACCATCTTCAATTGTGTTTGCGTAAACATTTTTAATTGCCAGAATAGGTGTTAGAAGAATTAAAAGAAGTATTATCATAGTAAAAACCCGAATATTTTTCATGCTTTCCTCCCAATAAACTTGATATAGTTTATTTTAGATTCTTGGCTATCATTGAAAATGATTTAAAAAAACAACAATTGAAAAAACAACAATTAGGCGCAAGAAATGGCGTTTTTTCATTCCCAGGGGAGCGAAGCGGGTTGTTGGCTGAGATCTAGGATGATGCCATCCATTTCTCCTATGATTTGAGGGTACTGAACCGGCATGATATTTGCCAGATACACCTGGTAAGCTGCGTCCTGTAAAACAAAACGGGCAACGCGCCATTCGGCTGTGCGTGGTGATGGACGAGCACCATCCAGAAGCGCTATTACTTGATTCCATTGATCACTGCGGCTAGAACTGATTTGTTCCAGGATGGATTTGCTAACCGGTAAACCTGGGTTTACCTTTGCTAATTGGATTTGTTGTTCTGGCATGGAAAACC
>JAHYJK010000230.1 GCA_019429225.1 Anaerolineaceae bacterium | reverse complement strand
GCCACCCAGAGTAGCCCAATCCAGTACCTGTTGCGCATTAATCACCGAAGGATCTTTGGCAGCCCCTTTTTGTAATAAGGCTGCCATTTTCAGGGTTTCAATCATATCCTGGGAATTGTTACTGCCAGCCCCATCCACCCCCAATCCAATTCTCAACCCGGCATCGCGCATTTTCATCATCGGGGGAATACCATTGCCCAGGTACATGTTGCTGACCGGGTTATAAGATACCTTGACATTATTTTTCACAAAAATCGCGATATCCTCATCATCCAGGGTGACGCAATGAATGGCCAATAATTCCGGTCGCAGAAAGCCAATTTTCTCCAGATAAGGCACCGAATTCATCCCAAAGCGATCCTGGCTGCAATGGTTATCGACCCAGTTTTCACCGATATGCATGACCATCGGGGTACCGGTGCGCTTGGAAAATGCCAGTGACTTGTCCAGTCCCTCTCCGGAGACCGTCCAGGGTGCTCCAACCGCCATCCAGACTGCCAGGCAATCCGTGGGTGTGTATTTGGTAACCAGCTGATCATACTGATCAATAAACCAATCCGTAGGCCGCATCAGATACTCCGGGATGCCATACTGTAACCCGTAATCCGAGATGATGCTGGTGTAAATGCTTCGCAAACCGCTATCCACCAGGGCATGGATATTCTCATCATGATGGGCAAATGTCTGCGCCATGTAATTCATATCAATCAGCGAGGTGACGCCACTGTGGATTAACTCCAGGCAACCGGTCAGGCAGACGGTGTACATCTCCTGCGGTGTGATATTGGCTGCCGTGGGTGCGGTGACTACATAGACCCAATCCTGTACCGACATATCCTCCCCCAATCCTTTCGTCGCGACCTGGAAGAGATGATCATGAGTGTTGATCAGTCCGGGAAAGACGATTTTTCCGCGCAGATCGATAGTCTGATCCGCAATAAAGTGGGGATCAATTTCTCGTGATGGTCCGATGGCAACAATGCGATTACCGGATATGGCAATCGAACTTTCTGGTAATATGCTGCGCTTTGGATCCTGCGTCACGATTAAGGCATTGGTTAACAATATATCGACTTTGTTCATAAACACCTTCAATAGACTAGATTTTTGGATGTTTTGTTATGATCTTGGAGAAATGATTCAGAAAAATTTTCCATATTTCAGGGTAAAACTAATATTATTCTAGCAGGAAATATCAAAAAAGTAAATTTAACTTAATTATTTTCTAAATAAATTAAGTCTCACTTTATATTTTCTTTGATATTCTAAAAAAACAAAAGGAGATTTCGAAAAGTATCGAAATCTCCTTCTTGGTCAATTATTAGGGATTGCTTTATTCAAGCATTTTCTGGAGTATTACCAGTTGCGACCGCGTCCCATACCCATTTGATTTACAAATTCTCGTACGGGTTGTCCATCTTCTAAACAGGTGCCTTCACCTAAGTATTTTGGACCGGGTGCAAATTCAGCGTTTTCTCCAGCTGCCATGTATCCACGACCCATCCAACCAGCGTTACGTGCGCCATTCAAACCAACGGGCATCAAAGCTCTAATTTCTTCCAGGGTCAAACCTTCAGCTTGTGCAATCTGGGCAATTGTGAAACCATCAGCTATTTTTGCTTCAATTTCTTCAACAGTCATTCCAAGTGCTTCGGTGAATGCAGCCATGATTTCGTCATGATAGAGACCCAAACCATCTTCGGTCTGTAATTGTTGCTGCGTTGCGACACCATAACCATTACCAGGGGTACCTGATTGAGCGTAAACGCTCCCTACAACACTAAAACTTGCTACTAACACTGCTGCCACTAAAATGGCAATTAAGCTCTTTTTCATTTAAAACTCCTTTGTTTTATTGACTTGCTTATGTTTACAATAATACTAGGCGTATGTTTAGAAAGTATTAAGAAGTAGTGTGGATTGTGTTAGTCTTTTTTTCGGACAAGATACACTTCTGCTCTTTCCAAACGAATCAATCCGCTATGGGTACCATGTTTGTGACCTGGGAATTATCTTCATCTTCAGGTTCCTGATCTTTGATGACATCCGGGATGCTGGTTTCAATATGCCTGATTTTCGGGTTAATATACGCTATCCATGTGATCAAGATGGTTCCCAAACCGGCTAAGACAAAGATCAGACCAATCCCACGTCCTGGTCCCACGCCAACGATTTGAGCAATAAAGGTATTTGCCAGCACGCCACCCTCCGACAACATCGGCATAAATACCAGATCAGCCAGTGGGCCAGCAGTCAGGAAGGCAATCGGCATGATCGAACGGGAGATCATACTGCGCATGGCAAATACCCGTCCCTGCAAATCCAGCGGTACCTTGACTTGAAAAATCGCCTGACTGGAACCCGATGCCAGCGGGATGACAAACAACATCACAAAATATCCGGCAGCAATCAAGAAGGCATTCGGTCGCAGCCCTGCCACAGCTAAACCCAGGCTGGATATGGTGATAAAAATCATGATGGATAAAATTTTCTTTTTTGAACCACCCCAAACAGAGAGCAGAACACTTCCGATCAGCATACCTACCCCACCGGCGGTCTGCACGTACCCTAATATGGCCGGCGAGAAAGTAGCCAAAACCATTGGGCTGGTTAACACAGCGGCAAAATTGATCATGAAATTGACCAGAGCAAAGTAAAACACCAGCCCAAGCAAACCTGCATTCAAACGCAGGAAACGCCAGCCAGCCATAGCCTCATGCCATTGACTGACCTTTTCCTGGGGCTCAATCCTTTCAGGTTGTGGGAAACGGGAGATCAATAAGGTTCCTAAAGCAGCAAAATAGGTGATGAAATCGATCAGGAAGATGCCCTCTAAACCAATGCTTCCAAACAGCAATCCAGCCATCAAGGGTGGTACCAGGTTTCCAAGGGCGCCACTCATTTGCGACAATCCATTTGCGCGAGTCAAATCCTTCTTGGGGACGATCATCACCACAGAGGCAGCAAAAGCAGGTTCCTGAAATGCGCTGAAGATGGAACCTACCAGAGCAATCAAATAAATATTCCAAATCTCCAATTGTCCTGACAGCAAGAGAAAATAGGCAGCCAGGGTGATGATGGCGTTGCCCGTATCAGCCAACAGCATTACCTTCTTGCGATTGAAGCGATCGGCTACCGAACCAGCCACCGGGCCTAAAAGAACTGCCGGTAAACTTCCAAACAGCACGGTAATAGCAAAAGGCGTCGCTTTACCAGTCTGTTGAAAAATCCAGACACCTAAAGCAAAACCGGTCAATCCGGAACCTAAAATTGAAATCAGTTGACCAACCCAAATGGTGAAAAATGTGCGCATATTCTGTGGTTCTTTTATCGTTGACATGATTTTCCTTTCACTTATTGGGAATACAAAAACTACATTGAGGGCTTCAATGTTCGATCGCTATTCGGATGGAATTTCTTACTCGTCTACTTTTTCACTCAAATCACGGAAATAAAAACTTGGGTACAGCGCAAGCGTCATCGCAAATGTCTGATGTTCTGGATCTTTGGTGTCAGCATCGATGAATTCATCCAACAATTCACCAAGACGTTTATGAAACTCGTCTGCTTTTTCATCACTCAAATTACTGAGATAACGAGAAAGTGTGACCGCACGCAGTTTTTCTTTAACACCTTGTTCAATTTGCAAAGAGCGAGCTTGCAAACTGCGCAGCAGATCTTCTCGGGTGGTATCAATGGTCGAGGTCACCATGGTGTATAAGTTTTCTTTTCCTTCAGATGTGGAAAAATTCAGCAATGTAGGTTCAATATCGATGAAACTGGAAGTAGCCTGGTAATATTTTTCAATCAGGTTAGCAACCTGCCTTGTTTCAGCCACATTAATTAATCCTACTTTTTCCAGCATGTTGAAATGGTAATATAACTTACTGGGAGCTAACCCAAGTTTTTCTGCCACTTCCTTTACATTCTGAGGTTTCTTCTCAAGCACTTCCATGATCTGGTTGCGCACTGGATCAGCCACCACTTTGAGTGTTTCCAGATCTTTGATGATAAATACGCCTTCTCTTTTTATTTGTCCCATCGCAACCTTTTCTTTTATCGCTAAAATTATTTTTACTGATAAAAATAGTTTACAACGTTTAAAAGAGTTTGTCAATACCTTGTTTATGAATTATTTTATTTTACGAAACAGCTGATTTGCATTTCAACTGGTACATTAGAAATCTTCCAGGTTAACCAATTGAATAGCATTTCCACAATTCAAAAAACAAAATTGGGCAACCGGCATTTCTTTGAGCTGCTGGAATACTGAATTCTGGTATCGCAGCAATTGTGCCCTGTAATCCGATCTCCTGTCTTCGTTCAGATCTTCAAGGGTTGCCAGATGATCTGTTTTGAAATCTACAATTTTCCATCCACTTTCAGTCAGGTAAAGTACATCCAGTCGACCACGTTCATTTTGCGGTTCATCCTGTGATTCAAATGGGACTTCATGATAGTGCCTGCTTGCTTGATTGATCTCATCATAAACCGGGTGGCTCTTCAATCTTTGAAAAAATCCTTTTGCCTGTTTAACCGCACGCATTCGATGTTCCAGATCCAATATGCCCATTTCAAGAGCTGAACGTTCCAGGAATTGTTCCAAGGCTTCTTCGTCACGGTAGTCCCAGCGCTGGATCGCACGGTGCAATAACTTGCCGACCCACATCGGATATTTTTCAGCCGGTTCAAACAAGTCCAGCTTACTCTCTTCTGGTTGCGAAATTTCTATTTCAGTGACAATTGGATTCATACTCACCAACATGTCACTCACAGAAAACACCTGTTCTTTTTCTGGTTCTACTACCCGGGTTGGAAAATCAAACAGTTGCGTTCTGACCTGAATACCTATTCGCTCACCCCCAAATAATTGGAGCGGTTCAGCAGGTGGGTTTAAGACCAGCGATTCTGGGTCAAGATCGATTAGATTTAGAATTTCCTTCAGCCACCCGTTCGCGCTAAATTTTTCTTTGAATTGGGAAAAATGTCCGCTGATGATTAACTTGTCTCTGGCCCGGGTGAAGGCGACATACAGTAAGCGCCTGGTTTCGGCGTCCTCCCTGTCTTCATTAAGCTTTTTTAAATAACGGGAAAGCAAAGGCTTATAATCCACCCGATCCGGAAGGAAAGATAACCATTCATTATCAAACTGCCATCGATCAGTTCCCAGCATAGGTCTTCGACCCGCATCCGCCAGAATCACCCAGGGAAACTCCAATCCTTTGGATTTGTGGATCGTCATCAATTGCAGCGCGTCCTCGGCGGCCCCGGCTGCTTCCCCTTCCCGAACGCCAATATCCCGAATTTTTTGTACGTATTCCAGATAAGCATGAATGCTGGTTTGATGACTGGTATACGCATCCATTAACAATTTTTCAATATTTCGCCAACCGCGTTCCGCAGAACCCGCCAGAATGATTCTGTAATGACTACGCTCAATCAGGCGTTGCAGGAGTGCTGCTACCGGTATTTTGCCAACAATATCTTCAAACTCACCCAGTAAATCCAATGCTCTGCCGGCTGCCTGCTTATCCTCCTGGGTCAAATACGAGTGATCCAATGTCAAAGCTTGTCGCAGTACTACAGGTTGATTGCCGGACTGGGACCAGCGTAGCTGGGTAATACCCAGATCACTCATGCCTGTTGCTGGTGAACGTAAAAACCCGACCATTGCCAGATCATCCCATGGATCGGATAAGGCACGTAATAAATTCAGTATATCCC
>JAHYJK010000229.1 GCA_019429225.1 Anaerolineaceae bacterium | reverse complement strand
TTCCAGTGCTAATCCAATGGGTCACCTCAGATTTCCATTCTAAAAACTCCTCGTTATTAGGCTCACATAACATTGTTTCCGAAAAATCAAATGTTAATAATGAACTTAAATCTGTGAATGAAATTGGAATACTACCAATCAATAAATTTCTATTCAAATATAGGGATTGAAGAAAACCAATTTGATTTAAAGATTCTGATAATGAGCCTTGCAATTGATTGTCTGAAAGGTTAATTTCACTAATATGCGAATTTTCACTTGTGATCCCATACCAATCATCAATAATTGGAGAAAATAGCCAATTAGAATTATTAATCCAATTTACTCCTGATGTGCTCGAATAAAAGTCTACTAAAGCAACGCATTCAGATGGAGGAACATCGACAATCGACTCACAAATAAGATATGGAGAGCAAATAATGGTCGTACTTGTGAAAATATCAACCGAACTTTTCCATATTTGAAAATCTGGGGCTATAGGTTCGCAAATTTCAGTATCGCTAAACATAAACCTTTCTAAAGAAGATAGTTTTACAAACGATGATGGGATCGGTCCGCTTAAAGGATTATCACTTACATTTAAATTATTGATTTTTGGTAAATCTCCAATTGATGTAGGTAATGAGCCTGATAGTTGGTTCCCATATATATCTACCCATTGAAGATTAATAAGATTTCCGATCGTTGATGGAATCGTACCACTTAGTTCATTTTCTCCTAAAAATATTATTTCAATACTAATCATATCTCCAATTCTTGAAGGTATCTCACCTCTTAATTGATTTGAAAATAAACTCAAGTACTTTATTTTGTTGAGCCGAGGATTTCTCAAAGTCTGGATTTATTTCTGCGGTTTCAGTTTTCGCGGAAGTAACAGAAAAAGATAATGAAAAACAGAGTATGATGATTGTATTAATGGTTTTTCTTAACTTTTTATTCATTATTTCCTCCCATTAAGAACGTGTATCGAGAATGTGGATAATACTCTTCATGGATTTGATTATCCTAAATTTTATAGGAAACCTAAAAATTACAATTGGATGATCCACTGAATTTTGGAAAATATATTTAGATAATAAATTACTATTTTCGATTAATCTTAATTATGGCAAACCAAACTGACCAAGCTGTTCCATTATCTGGTAGCGGTCAATCGTCTGGCCAATTAAGTCTGACGATTTTTCATCCTTTGGAAAAGTATGATGGGTTAATTATATAGGAAGTAGAATTTTTGAATTGAGTTTTTAGGGAGAGCCGTCAACGAATTTGAAACGAAGACGAATTAGAAAGATCATAGTCCATCATGAAATCACACAAATCATGGTTCGGATTTTTCCCGAAAGGTGCATCGCACCGGAGGAGAAGGGGGGCTGGGTGAAATCATAGTCCATCATGAAATCACACAAATCATGGTTCGGATTTTTTCAAGCCAGGTGCAATGAACTTTTGGTAGATTTTATCGGATTATTTTTACAAGGTGGAGCAAATTTCTGATCTCTACGTGCAACCCCACGGGTCACAAACAAGGCACCCTGGGTAAGGATGGTGGGCGGGTCTGGGACCACGCCCGTACGAGTCGGATGTGATGTTGGTTCCCGATGGGATTGATGGTGGGTTGGAGATCAGATGCTATGATTCTCCTGTGTGCTACCCTGGTGGGCGTGCTATTTGTGTTACCCTGGGGACATGCTGGTCGTGGTTTGATTATTCCCGTCCCCCGTCATTCATCGACCCAACATGCACCTAAAAGGGCAGAAAACAATGGACCGAGGGAAACTTATTCTTGAATTTCATGCCCTTTGGGTTTTCGTAAAACGATTCGTGGACGGCCATTGAAGGAAACATTTTCCGCAGCATGGTGTTGCGCACAAGATGTAGATTAATTGGTGGATTACCAATCCACCCTACCTCACTCACCAACTTGATAACTATTCCACTTTTATCTGCGCATACTGCTGCACCACATTGCCATCCATGTCATTCACCAGGAAGCCCACCAGGTAGTCACCTGCCGGGGCATAGACCTGTTCCCACACGAAAGCGGAACTGCCAAAGGTGAGGGTATCTCCTTCTTCAAGGACGATCTGGGTGATCTGGCCACTGGCATCCAATTCCATCCAGCGCTGCATGAGGGTGAAGGTATCTCCAGCCTGGGTAGAGATTTCATACGGTGAACTGGCAGTCTCACTGCCCTGGAAACCAAAGACCTGGAACAGGCGACCATCGCGGAAGTACATCTGTGCCCGGCGTTGTTCGCCACTTTCGGCAAAGGTGTAGATGCCATCCACAGCGTAAAGGGCATCCTCTGCGCTGGCACCGTAAGCCAGGGGGTTAAAGAGCGCCACTGAGGTTTGACCACCATCTGTAATCGAAAAGAGGGTTGGCTCCCACTCAAAATTCATGCGGAAGGACTCACTTTGTGGCCAGACCGGGTAATAAACTCCATTCAATTCTTCCGTTTCAGAACTCTCCAGATAGTCGGTATCGACAATCAGGATGCTGTTGGAGCTGGCATCATACAAGCCGGTGAAGAAGTAGACATAACCCACCTGTTCCCCGGTGATATCGATGCTCAATCGCACTGCATCTCCCGGTGTCACGCTGTTAGAAGTGGTCGTGATCTGTGAAAGAGTGATGGTTCCGCTGCCAGGTGCACGGGTGATTCCACCTGACGATGGTACCACCGGCTCGGCAGCGTCCACTGTAAAGGAACGATCGTTGTAATGATAGACAAGGAAGTCATCCCACAATGTCACGCGTGCAAAGCGATCTGCCAGAGCGATGTAAGACTGCATACCGGTATATGGAGATCGGTAGAGAGTCGAGTTAGGGAAGTAAATGGCAATGCCTGTAGAGCCTGGTTTGGAGTTCCCGTGCCGTTCAGCCACAATGACATTTTGCAGATTGCTGAGTACATTGTTGGCAGCAGTGCGAATTCTGGAATCGTTGCTTTGTTTGGCCACCAGCTGCACAAAATGTCCCAGATCGATAAACGAGGGTGGTACCTGGTTCCCAAAGATGCTGGTATAGGATTGGGCATAATTGCGGGCGCTGGCGACCAGCGACTGATCAATATTCTGCATGGCATAGGTAAAATCATTAAACGTTTCAATAAAATCCGGGAGAGCGTTCAGATCCACTGCGGTGAGGGTAATGTTTTTTTCCAGCTGGCTGACAAGTTGCTCGGCGCTGACACGCGAAGGTCCGAAGAAACCACCTTGACTGGAGTTCTGACGCAGGTAATCCATGCGGGCGTTCTCATCTGTGATGCGTTCATCCTGGTCGATATAGGATTCCACGATATTGGTCGCAAGTTCAGCGGTGGAGATGGAGGGGTCGTAAACCAGCAGACTGAGGAAGGCTGAGTATGCCCATCCCAGGCTGGGTTCTGTTTCTTCGGAGGCAACGGCATAATTCGCGTAAGGCTGCAGGGCTGCGTAGACCTCCAGCTGGGACATGAGGCAGGCGTCCAAGCCAATCAGATCGAATTTTTGAATACCGGTGTTTGCCTGGATATCCGCCAGCGCTTGATCGAGTTCTGAGAGGTAAATGGCATCATCGGGGAGCTGCTGGATCAGGGGGGCACTACCGGTATCCCGTCCACCGGGATCCGGATCGGTCCAGCCACCTGGCCAACCCATGCCGTGATCGGACAGGATCAGCACATAGTGATCCGATGGGTAAGTATTAACAGCCCAGGTAACAAAATCGACCAGGGAATCTCCGTTTGCCATGTTGATTTCACCCAGGTCTTCCACCAGTTCAGATCCAATCGCGTTGAGATCATCATCATACAGCACCAGGTAACGGCGGGTAGTGTGCCAATCACCATCACCACTGAATCCACCCCGAAAACGATCAATCTGGGTCACAATTTTCACATCCGGGGACGAGCCAATACGTTCCATCTCGTTCAGGTCAATGAAGATATCCTGCTCGAGTACCTGGTCATCTGCATCCTGATAGTTCATCACCAACCAGGAGTTTCCACTACCGCTGGACGGAGGTGGCGATGGTCGTGGTGTGCGGGTGGCCTCTACGGCAGCTGGTTCATCATAGGTATATGGTTGTTGGTCATCCACTGGCGTTTCACCCAGGTCAAGACCATTGGAAAAGACAAAGAATAGAATCAGAATCACAATGATGGCGATGCCACCACAGCCAAGTTTTCCTTTACCGCCACCTAATAGACTGCCTGCAGAACCCAGTAGTGATCCACCACCGCCTGAAGTAGTTCCGCCAGTACCACCACTGCTTCCAGTAGTTTGACCGCTTTGGCGGCGAACAGGTGCAGTGCCACGTCGTTGCGGTTTTTCGCCTTTTCTGCGTCGTTGAACGTCAATTTCAGGTTTATCAGACATGGTTGCCCTCCGGGTGAATAACTTGTTCTGTTAATTGCATTATAGTGCAATTGAGGATTAAGGGAAATAGGATGAAAGTCTGCCCGATTCCTCCTGATCTGTTTGATGTTATTTCAACGATCCTGAAAAGCATTTCTTTTCACCCTTCCTAAGATCAGGATTGAATTAAGCTAATACAAATGCCATAATAGTATCAAGGTTCCAGGTATTACTGCGATGAAAAATTTCCTGTTTATTATGCTTTCAATTTCTTTGCTCAGCGTTATTGCCGGTTGTTCCGGAGGGTTGAGTGCTGAATTTAGGGATGACTATGCCTTATTCGTGGAAACCGCAGATCGTTTGGATGGACTGGGAGTAAGGGATTTATCATATACGGAGTACCTCATTCAATGGGAAGAAGTTCAGACCCAATACAATAATTTGGATGGACTCAAATGGCCGGATCAATCATCAGCAGCACAAGCATCCTTTGAGTCTGCCATGCACAGTCTCAGTCTGGTAAAGCAAGTTTGGGAAGTTTTCAACAAAGGTTCTGGCAGCTGGAGATGTTCACTCGATCGTGATGTGGGAAATGATATTGCCCTGACATTGGAATTTTCAGAGCGGCTGGGTGCTACGGATGAATCCGCACTAAAGTGGTTGCGATCCCAAACTTGCGATGAGATCATCAACGACCTAATGGAAAATTTCTGGCTGCATTATACGGTGGGGAAAAATGAAATGGAAGAATTCTTATGGTAACCATTAATAACAATTGAGACATCTATTTGTTTGATTCTTTGAACTATTCATTAATCACTGAAAACAAAGGTCATTTCTTCACATATCCTATGAATCAATCCACGGGATAGGTATTCATAGGATACACAACCCAAAATCCTTTAAAAAGGATCTCTCAACTTGTTTCGAATACGTGGCGAAATCATTATGACCTATGGTTAAAACCACAGGTTGACACGAATCAAACCTACTCAAGCAGGTTCATTGGTAACCTGTTTCAACCGGTTTGAATTTTGACTATCCGTGGATTTGAATCCACGGTGTGGTGAAAGCACGACCGCATTGCAAACCTAAGCGTGTTTCTTCTCCTATCCTATGAATCAATCCACGGGATAGGTATTCATAGGATACACAACCCAAAATCCTTTAAAAAGGATCTCTCAACCTGTTTCGAATACGTGGCGAAATCATTATGACCTATGGTTAAAACCACAGGCTGGCGCGAATCAAACCTGCTCAAGCAGGTTGATTGGTAACCTGTTTCAACAGGTTTTGACTCTACCTATCCGTGGATTTGAATCCACGGTGTAGTGGGAAAAGCAAGATCTTTGCAAATCACCGACCGTTTCCCTCTGTTATCCTATGAATCAATTCATAGGATAAGAATCCAAAAATCCTTTGAAAAGGATTCTC
>JAHYJK010000228.1 GCA_019429225.1 Anaerolineaceae bacterium | reverse complement strand
GAAAAACCAGAATTGGATACGCTGGACTCTGATTTACGCGATGATGAGGCACACTGGTATGTGATCCATTGCTATTCAGGTTATGAGAACAAAGTGCGCCATAACCTGGAACAACGAATCGATTCCATGGGTATGAAAGACAGAATTTATGATGTTGTTATCCCGACACAGGAAGAAATAGAAGTTAAGGATGGCAAACGTCGTACTGTAGAACGACACGTCTTTCCAGGCTATGTTCTGGTCAACATGGTCATGAGCGAAGAATCATGGTATGTTGTGCGCAATACGCCTGGTGTTACTGGTTTTGTGGGAATGGGTAATGAACCAACCCCGCTTCGCAGTGATGAAGTATCCCAGATCCTGCGTCGCATGGAAGCTGAAGCGCCACATGTCAAGGTGTCTTTCAAGGTTGGCGAGCGAGTCCGCATTGTGGATGGTCCTTTCAATGATTTCCGTGGTACTGTAGCGGAGATTGATCTGGATCGTACCAAAGTGCGTGTGATGGTTAATTTCTTCGGACGTGAAACGCCAGTAGAATTGGACTTTTTGCAAGTAGAAAAATCATAAATCTGGCACTTATTTGAGTGCCTTAATTTAGTGGGAGGATGAAGAATCCGATAAAACCACGAAGGAGAAATAGTGGCAAAGAAATTTAAAGCATTTGTAAAGTTGGTGTTGGCTGCTGGTAAAGCAAACCCTGCACCTCCCGTTGGTCCTGCGCTTGCAGCGCATGGTGTCAATATTATGGCGTTCTGTAAAGAATATAATGCCCGCACACAAAACAAAATGGGCGAGATTATTCCTGCAGAAATTTCCGTTTATACGGATGGTTCGTTCACATTTATCCTTAAATCGCCACCTACAGCCTTTCTCTTGAAAAAAGCTGCCGGAATCGAAAAAGGTTCTGCCGTCCCGAACAAGGAAAAGGTTGGCAAGGTCACTCGTGACCAGGTGCGTGAGATTGCTGAAACCAAGTTCAAAGACATGAACGCAGTTGATATGGAAGATGCAATGGCCCAAATTGAAGGCACAGCCCGCAACATGGGCATTACGGTGGTTGATTAGTTTATTGTGGGAGGGTGACCTGTGTTACCCGCTGGAACCACAGAGGAGAAAAAATGGCAAAAGTAGGAAAGCAATTTAAAGCAGCGATGGAGAAAGTAGATCGTCAGAAATACTACGAACCTCGCGAAGCGCTGGAATTAGCAAAAGAGTTATCTTTCACAAAATTTGATGGGACGATTGAAGTCCATTTACGCACCGGTCTGGATCCTCGTCAGGCAGATCAACAGGTTCGTGATGTCGTCGTTTTACCCCATGGTTTGGGTAAAACTGTACGCGTTCTGGTCTTTGCCCAGGGTGAAGGTGCTGCATTGGCTCGTGAAGCCGGTGCTGATTATGTCGCTGATGACGATGAATGGATCAAGAAGATTCAGGATGGTTTCACCGATTTTGATGTCGCAATCTCAACCCCGGATATGATGGGTAAAGCTGGTCGTTTAGGTCGTGTGTTAGGTCCACGTGGATTGATGCCGAACCCAAAGGCTGGCACCGTTGTGCAGGCGCAGGATTTACCTCGCGTAATCGAAGAATCGAAAGCCGGTCGTGTGGAATTCCGTCTGGATAAAACCGCCAATATTCACGCTCCCATTGGTAAGGTTTCTTTCGATCTGGATAAGCTGTTTGAAAACTTATCCGCATTGATGGAAGCTATTCGCAAAGCCAAACCAGCTGGAGCTAAGGGAAGTTATATCAAGCGTGTTACCATTGCTTCCACCATGGGCCCTGGTATCAAAGTGGATGCCACGGTAGCGCAGGCATTGAAGATTAAAGAGTAACTAGCATTTTTAACATTGTGAATACCCCTGGTTGTGTTACAATTAGGGTTCACCGAAGAAAGCAGGAGTCTTAGGGCTTAAAATTTCCCGCCGAGGTGGAGACTGAAAGACGAAATACCTAAAATCAGGTTGAATTGTCATGTTTGAAGTCTTTACTTTAGCGAAAAAGTAAAGACTTTTTATTTTAATTTGTAAGGAAGGAGGTAAGATTGGCTTTCACAAAGAAACACAAAGGAAAAATGATGTCTCAATATGAGCAGTGGCTGCAAGGTAGTGAAGCAGTTTTCTTTCTTGAATATCAGAAAATGAGCATGAAAGAAATTGATGACTTGCGCAAAAAAGTTCGTGAGACTGGCAGTGAAATTCACGTTGTGAAAAACACATTGTTATCGAAGGCTTTCCAGAACACAGGTATTGACGCTGAGTTTGAAATGGAAGGCACTACAATGGCAGGCTTCGCATTCAGTGATCCGCCCGCTTTAGCAAAGGTATTCAAAGATGTAACCAAAAAATCTGAGGTCTTTGCAGTAAAAAGTGGGTATTTGGGTTCCCGTAAAATCAGCCAGAAAGATGTTGACTCACTGGCAGAATTACCCGGTTTACCGGTGTTACGCGCTACCCTGTTAGGTTTAATCAATTCACCAGCCAGCAAACTGGTACGTACCATTGCTGAACCTGCTCGTGGATTGGCAGCTGTTGTAAAAGCTTATTCTGAACAGGGATAAGTAAGAAATTAGTTAATAAATTTAGAAAATACACTTAAGGAGTGATTAGAAATGGCTGATTTAGCTAAAATTGTTGATATGTTGAGCGAGCTTTCTGTTTTAGAAGCTGCTGATCTGGTTAAGATGTTGGAAGAAAAATGGGGCGTTTCCGCCGCTGCACCTGTCGCTGCTGTTGCTGCTTCTGGTCCTGCCGCTGCTGTAGAAGAAGTTGAAGAACAGACCGAGTTCGATGTTGTTCTCAAAAATGCTGGTCCCAAGAAAATTGAAACCATCAAGGTTATCCGCCAACTCACCAATCTGGGTCTCGTAGAAGCCAAGAATATGGCCGAAGCTGCTGACTCAAAGGTACTCACCGGCGTTTCCAAAGAAGCTGCCGAAGATGCCAAGAAAAAATTGTCTGAAGCAGGCGCTGAAGTAGTGGTTGCTTAATCCAATTCGGATGTAAACTAAAAAACGGCTGAGTTATTCAGCCGTTTTTTGATAAGGATCAATGGCAAGAAAAGGAACTACTAAATAGGAGAATGTAACGTTTACAAAATTTCGCTTTTGTATTGTCGGATAACCATCACAACTTTACCCATGATACGTAATGCTTCCGGATTATCGATGTAGATGGGATCCATGGTGGGGTTGGCAGGTTGTAAGCGGATACGGCTTTTCTCTTTGTAGAAATATTTCAGAGTGGTTTCGTCTTTGTCATCCAGCCAGACAGCAACCATTTCACCGTTGACAGCCTGATTGGACGGGCGGATGATGATCAGATCACCATCATTGACCATGGCATCGATCATGGAGTCACCCTGCACTTCGAGAGCAAAGAGCTCGCTGACGCGTTCACGGGCGGGTAAAAGGCTGCGGGCAATTTCTACACCACTTTCTGAATCGTAGTAATTGAAATCGGAAGTAGGCATGGGAATCGGGGAACTGGCGACGATACGCCCACGCAGCGGGATGTTGACGAGATTGTCCACAGCAGCGTTGACTGCACGGGCGGTGTCCCGAACTTTGGTGTTGATGGCTTTGCCAGCAGAGCGCATCGGCTTCAATACACGGATACTACGGGAGATGCGTCCTTCCCGCGAGATGTACTCTTTTTCTTCCAGTTGGTTGAGGTAATAATCTACCAATGAAGTTGATTTGACATCGATGGAATCACCGATTTCACGAATAGAAGGGGAATAGCCAAATTCATCGATGAACTCGGTCAGATATTCCATTATCCTGCGATGGCGGTCACTGAGACCTTCTCTTTTTCTAGCCATTTGAATTCTCCTTAATAATCGAATATTTGTACTATATAATAACACGAACATGTGTCCTAAGTCAAGTACTATTTTCCTAAAAGCTGACGGCTGACGGCTGATTGTGACTAGTCCTAAAATCATGACTGAAAATTTCACCTCAACACCTCAACACCTCAATACCTTTTACTACCGACATATAATTAACATCAAGAATCTCCTATCCATCTATTTTTTAAAAAAGGAGTAAAGCATGGAATCATTTCATGAAGCGATGATGGAAGAAGCAGCAAATGCAGTTGGGGGTGATCCCCAGGGCTTATCGGGGCATTATGGAGTATATGTTGGGCTTGAAGGCTTATTTGCAAGCGGAGTACCCAGAGTACAATGTGTCGGGTAGCATTTATTTTGGTTATATGGACATGTCCTATTTTTCGTTCTTTCCGGATTCATTACAACACAGAAAACTCAAAACAGGGATTGTCTTTATCCATGAAACATGTCAATTTGAAGCCTGGTTGTTTGGTGTAAACAAGCAGGTTCAAAAACAATACTGGCAACTGATTAAAGATAGCGGCTGGAATCAATATCCACTGGTGGTGACCATCCGCGGTGAGGATGCGATTCTCAAGCATGTACTGACAGAAAATCCGGATTTTGATGATATGGATGCTGTGACCGAACAGATTGAAATTGGAGTTGTGAAATTTATTGAGGATGTAGAGGAGTTCTTGAAGGCTTATCCGGACTGATCGTGTTACTGCGCAATCGTGGATATTTTATTTATGAAAAAACTGCCGGAAGTGGATCCGGCAGTTACTGATTATGATTGTGGTTCACTCACAAATTGTGGATTAACTGTCAATAAGCGGTAGGCTGCCCACACCAGGATCAAAATAAACAAGGTGTGGACTTTTATATCAATCCCCTTGATTTTAAAAAGTTTGAACGACCAGCTCATCATAATCTCCTTTCAAGATTCAGTAATCATTGGTTGATCACAGTTATATTAACAGAAGTGTTTGAATAAATCTTCTACTTATGTCGGAAATAAGTGGTTGAGAATATGATTGGTTTTTTTGTTGAAAAGGCTAACAAGTTGGGAAACAGCTAAATTTCTTTTTCCATAACGTTAATACAATCCTGTTAACCGAAAAAAATCAGAGCCCCACCTCACTCTAATTTTCCATACTGAAATCATTTTATACGACAGCTAAAAATGCACTGGCTAAAAGAATCAGTATGCCGATAGATGCATTCACAAATACCAGTTTTAAACTAAATTTGCTTTGTTGTGGTGTAATATCCATACCTTTTTTCCCGAATACAATGGAACGATAAAGGGTAATTCCAATCATAATTATTGTCAGGATATGTTTGATGGATACCAGACTGGAATAACTTGAATCAAATCGCATGACGCCACTGAAAGATGGGGCGATCCTTGCCTGAATGATGCCAGTGATTAAAAGTCCAATAATACTGATCTACCCATACTCTATGTCGTTTGAGGATTCCATGCATCAATTGCTGAACCTGTTTGTTGTTTTCCAGGCTATTTTTTGCAGCCGGCAGCACTGTAAGCACGATCATAACCAATCCGCCAATCCAAATCACGGTGAAGAGATTGTGGAAAAAACCAGCTATTCCCAGGATAATTGTTTCTGATGTCATTTTATTACTCCTTTATTTTTGAGAAAAATTTATGCGATTACAGGATTATTTATCTGGTAATGAGTCAAAAAATCCAAAGATTCCATACTTTTATTTAACACAATTTGGTGTTCACTGATTTCCCGGATGGAATGAATATGTACCCGCAAGGTTTGGGTGGGATCCATTGCCCTTGATACGATCAAATAAGTGGGTTGCAGCGTTAAGGGACTCACAATCACTTCCTGGAGTATCCCTACTTCTCCATCCCGGCAGATGACTTTCACCTCTGCATTCATACGACTCCTTCAGTCCTTTCCGTCATTATCAAAAATAAA
>JAHYJK010000227.1 GCA_019429225.1 Anaerolineaceae bacterium | reverse complement strand
AGACATAGGGTCCCCGCTCCAGCATGAGGATCTCGGCGGATTCATCCATCCGGCGTAAACGGGCAGCTGTACTGGCCCCGCCCGCCACGCCACCAATAATGACTGTTTTCATGTGTTTTTACTCCTGATCAAGGGGATGGATATACATCCCATATAATTGTGATAAATTTCACCTTATTATACACCTATCAAACGTCAAGCGGATTGTTTACATAGGTTTGAAGGTCCTTTGGTGATGATTAATAAAGAAAATATTTTGCGAGAGCGTTTAAGTTTTGAATTATAATTCCTGAGCGTATGCCGCATTCTTGAAAAGAAGGTAAAAGTTGGTGCTTAACATTTTTCATAGATTCCCTTCACTATTTTCAACACTCATTATGCTGGTCACTGTTTATCCAGCCCGTTCATCAACCCCGGCTGCGCCTTCTGATCTTCGAGTGGGTGGATTTTCGGGTGGGAGAATTTACGTATCTTGGACAGATAATTCCACGGATGAAACCCTGTTTGAACTGGAGCGCAGCACAAACGATCGTTTCGGTTATGAATTGCTCACGGTTTTAGCTGCTGATGTGACAAATTATGATGACACCACTGGCATTCCCGATACGACCTATTGGTACCGGGTTCGAGCTTGTAACAATAGCTTGTGTTCCAGCTACTCAAAAGACAGCTTCAATGTCTCTTTTTCTGCTGGATCGGTCCCTAATTTGGATGAGCAATATGCGCTGTTTTTGATTAATGAAGCACGAGCAGATCCAGGGGCTTTTGGTTATCCTTCTTACGCACCAGTGCCACCGGTTGCTTACAATGAACTCCTCAATTATGCTGCGCATTCACATTCTCAAGCTATCCTTAATTCTGATTTTAATATCGGCCATTGCTATCCCGACCCCGCTTCAAGCCAGCCAGATACTGAATACCGCTGTCCCACAGAGCGTGCCCGGGATGTGGGTTATTTCGGTGGCGTTGGCGAGAACCTGATTGCTGGTGACCATGGCTGGCATGCGACAGAGGGTGCTCATCAAGCATTTATGGATAGTGAAGGACATCGAAACAACCTCCTTTCTTCTGGGTATACACAAGCGGGTTTAGGCCATTCTTATGATCCGAACAAGGGGGGGATTTTTCCTGGGCAATACACGCAAACCTTTTGTGGGGTACATCAGGTGACACTTCCAGCCCTACCTTCCGGAATAGTTGTGCCATATTGGGGACGGGAAACAACAGCTTTCACATTCCTGGTCAATTTCTATAATATTGATGGAACTGCGCCTAACGAAGCGCTGGTTGTGATTGATGGCATGGCTAGACCCATGACTCTGCGTAATGGTTCCGCATGCAACGGTAGTTACGCTTATGCCACGAATCTACCCAAGGGTTCGCATAGCTATTATTTTTATTTTCGTTACAACGATGATCAAATTGCACGGTTGCCTGAAAGCGGAAGTTTCTCTGGCCCAGATGTTGAAGTGGGAGCCGCCATTTTAGAAGTGCCCGATGAGTATCCGACGTTGGCCAATGCACTGGCCTATGCTCGGGGTGATGTCATCGTTCAGCTGTCGGAAGGCATATTCTACGAAACCACGCCCATCGGCATTTCATCTTCAGGTATATGGGTGCAGGGGGCGGGGATGGACAAGACCATCATCCACGGTGACGGATCTGGTCATGTTCTAGATGTGAGCGTTGATGCGGTAATTCGTGATCTAACCATCACCGGCGGTGGCCTGACGGACTATTTTGAATCGGGGATTTGGAACACGAGCGGACATGTGGCTGTGCAAAATGTCCGCATCACAGGCAATAATGTCGGCATATTCTCATGGTGTTTTTCAGAGGAGGACTGTGATGCCGTGGTGACTGTCACCAATTCGATTATCGATAACAATACGCGTGTGGGTATCGACGCCAATGGACCTCCAGTCCATCGCCTAATCAACACGACGATTTATGCCAATGGAACGGGGCTTTCTCTTAACAACTCAGCAAGTCGAGTGGAAAACAGCATTATTGTTAAAAATTTTCAAGCTGGTATTATAAGCAACCATCAGTCACTAACCAGTCAATACAATAATGTATGGGGCAACGGGGAGAATTACATAAACCTGAGTCCTGGGTTAGGTGATATCAGGATGGATCCGCGTTTTCAGGACGAAGGCTCTGCAAATTTTCGATTGCGAAGTGATTCACCTTGTATTGACGCTGGTAATCCTTCATCAGAACATTATGATCGCGATGGGAGCCGCAATGACCAGGGCGCCTATGGCGGCCCCAATGCGCCTTTTGATCTTTTCTCGCGTGTATCTTCCCCAAGGTTTAGTTTTGAACCCTTTCTGGTCTCTTGGGAAGGATCTGCCACTTATGGCGTTCAGGGATTTGATGTACAGTATCAGGCAGGCGCTGGCAATCAGTGGACGGATTGGCTGATTAATGTTACCGAAACATCAGCCGTATTTGGTCCAGAAGAACCTGTTTGTATTGTCCCAGGCGTGCGATATTGTTTTCGTACACAACTGAGAGACAATCTCGGCAACATCGAGGGTTACCCTGAAGAAAGCCTAACCTGTACCGATATCTTTCTAGCGACGGATCGGGTATATCTACCAATGTTGTTTAAACCCTGAATTTATTCTTGTAGCAGCGGTCATTAACCTGAAAGCACAAAACGCAATTTACACCACTTGACAAGACACTAACTAGTTTTCTAAGTGTTCGATCCAAAGATCAAACAATTTTTGCGAGTTAATCAATGTTACCTGTCGATTTTGTTGAGTTCTTGCTGTGGTGGACCCCAATTTTTGACCTTAGATTCAAATATCAAGCGCAACTCTTGATTTTATTGGCTCGTTGACCGAAAAAACACGACGCCCCCCTGTAGTGATCGAATTTGATCTGAGCCAGTTAGGGCAATAGTCAATAGGGGTATTTTTATTCCGACGGCAGAATGGACCAAAGCCCACCTGTCTAGGGTGGGCTTCGTAGACTCAAACCGCTGTAAACGGAAAGAGACCAGCATTTTAATTTGGTAAACCTTTACAGAATCCAGAAATTATTGTGTTGTAAACCATGTTGTGACCGAATAACCGCTAATGGTTACATCAATATTAACTCGATAACCTGAAGATGCCCCAGAAATATAATATCTACAATATGCTATCCCATCAGCATTAGTAATCCCGTCATTACAATACGAATCTGTAGTTTTGAAGTGCCAAGTTGTGTACATTATCAGATTGCTTTGAGGGATACCATTAACTATTAGTTGACCTCTCACTGTCAACCATGAGTTATTTGTTGGCGTTGCATCTGATATTGTTGCACATATTTTTGCATTACCAATAATGTTGCACTGCAAATTTTCACCAGTCAAGATAGCGGGTTCTGTTGTAGGCGTTGGTGTTGGGGTTGGTGTAGGCGTTGGTGTTGGGGTTGGTGTAGGCGTTGGTGTTGGTGTTGGTGATGGTGTTGGTGATGGTTCGGCAACAAGGACCAATGGTAAATATTGGATGAATGGCCCACCAATTTGTCCTTTTACAACATCAGCAAATGTAAATAAGGATAGAAAAACAAAGGAAATTGTTATTACGATTATTACTTGTTTGTCTCTCGTAGTTTTCATCTTTTCCTCATTTCGTGTCTATAAAGCCCATTGTCTATCTTGAAATATAATCCGACGTTGGAATGAACTGAAGCCCCCTGCTAAGGTGGGCTTCTTAGGCTTATGGGACAGAAACAAGATTTTTCTAGTGTTGTCTTGGTTTACCCACATTCAAGATGATCCTCCCACAAATTATGTAAACAATAAGATTAGGCTGGGTTGACCTGAGATTATCAAAACATTGTGGTTTTATTCTAATTCATCAAATCAGTATTTTATCTCACGATAATTGGTAGAAAGATATTATTCAAATCACCGATAGGAACTCCTTCGTATGTATCCGTGATTCTGTGCTCATCACTTATCAAGTCTGGATCGCTAGTTATTGTAATCGCCCGAAGTGCCATTGCATCACGTGTATTTGGAGCAACAATCAAGTAATTGCCAAATATTTTGTCAAAATCATAAAACACCCAACGCCCCACAAAACTTGATGGGTCTGTTGAATTTTTATAGTAATTACCGTTGCACCCTAAACCTAATTCAGAACAAGTCATACCTTTCCACTCCCCATATGGATCATACGCTATTACAAATCGTTGATTTGAAAGCTCTTTATACCCCACCGCGACGATGAAATGCCCATAAGTTGTTAATGATCCGTGCTCTGTGCGAATAATCAATGGATGATTTCCATCAATGTTTTCTTTTATTTTGTTCCATCCTGCATCCTTATTAACCCAGCCAATATAGTTAGCATTCGTGCCTTCAGGTTTTAATACATTTACCATCTTGTAAATATAAGCAGTTCCATTGTCTAGAACTTTTGGATACATTTCAATTGCCTTACTTGACATACTTTGATGGTCGTTTGGAATTACTCCTTCCATGGCCAAAATCATTGACATACTTGCCGCACTACACATGACATCACCCACTGGAGGATTTAATGATCTTTGGTTTAAATAGGCTCGATTACTGATCCAGTTTTCAGTAATATCAGGATTATTATAAGATTGGACAAAATTTATTATTCGGACACCTCCAGCATAATCGGTCCTTGTCAAATCATTGCCTACAACATCAATTCTCAATAGTACCTGTTGAGTTTTCATAGAATTGGGGGGGACCCAGGTTATAGCGTATGGTTCAGTCGCGTCGATGCCTAGAGGATGCCAAACACCATCCCAACTTGCGTAAAATTCAACTTGTTTTACACCTGGGCCGCTAGGATATTCAGCAGATGCATTGATTGGGACACTGGCTGGACCGGTTGTGTAGTAATCTACTGGTGATGTTATTGAACCGGTGAGTGCTGTAGAAAATTTAACTATTTTTGCTGGGCTCTGCCATGCTGTCACATAAATAAAACCTGATGAATCAAAGGCTATTTCATTTGCATCATTGAATCCAGATGGCAAGAAGAATGTGTGAATGAGATTTAGATTTAAATCAAACATTTTTACAAACCCAGGTGACCCTATATGAGCACTATAAACATAATTTGGATTGTTATGATTTATAAAGACGCCATACGATGATGTGTTTGAAGCAAGTTCTTTAGTATAAGAAAGATCATTGGCAAATTTGTACAGATATGATGGCGATGTCTCATCGGCAATATAAAGGTGATTATTAACATAAGCCATATCATCAGGTAATAGATTATTAACGACTACAAAAGAATAATCCGATGGATTATTGGGATTTATTTTCACTATGGCACTTCTAGAACTTTGAGGAGCAGAAGTCCATAAAAAACCTCCCCCACTTGTCAGTGCGTGAAATTGCGTGCTTGAAAAAATTTCTGGATAATGAAAAATTTGGTAATTCAAATTTTCAATATTTACCCTC
The DNA here is from genome assembly GCA_019429225.1 of Anaerolineaceae bacterium. Classification (GTDB taxonomy): domain Bacteria; phylum Chloroflexota; class Anaerolineae; order Anaerolineales; family Anaerolineaceae; genus UBA6170. The sequence continues at coordinate 355 of JAHYJK010000227.1, read as the reverse complement.
GCAATTTTCCGATCAAGTCCTCCGACCCATAGTGAACCAAAGGCATACTCTAATGAGCCACCATATGAAATTTCATTACTTTGAAATGATATCGCGACTTCCCAGGTCATCGTATTAGGGTTAATTTTTACAAGCTTCGCAGGATTAGTATATAAAATTACCCATATATAACCACCAGCAGAAATTATGTCCTCTCCCTTGTTTAAGCCACTTGTTAGAATTATTCTTTCGAAATCAAGAGATACTGGATTGATTTTGAATATTCTTGCTGGTGAAGTGCGAGTTGATGCCCAAAGATAACCATTATCGTAAATGAAACCGTGTATTAGATTATCGCCAGTGCCTAATATCTTAT
>JAHYJK010000226.1 GCA_019429225.1 Anaerolineaceae bacterium | reverse complement strand
GTCCGGAATCCAGAGAGAGGAAGGCAAAAATCACCAGCGCTAGAACCACAAAACGCACAAAGTATTTCTCCATCATGGCGCCTAATTTGGTCGCCAGGTAGGTAAGCAGGAAAAACAGAGGACTGGCTCCCAGAGTGAAAGCAAACATGATCAACCCACCCTGCACGGGGCTACCCGTGCTGACCGCCAGTGCCATCATCGTCTGGGTCACACCACACGGGATGAAGACCGTCAATGCGCCCAGAAACAACGGCGAGAACCAGGTTTCCTGATTTTTTGCTTTACGCCGGATCCAGCGTCGCAATGCTGGTGGTGGTTCAATATTGAAATAACGAAAAATGGGATGCACATTCAACAAACGCATGGCATTTCCCAGCATGAAGATCGCAATGGCAATTTGCAAACCACCTCGCATTTGTGGCGTCAGGTCGAATACAGAACCCAATGCCCCTAGGAGCACGCCAAACAGGGTATAAACCACCAGCTTGGCGATCAAAAACAAAACGATTGGTTGCGCCAGTGGTAAATTAATTTTCGCGTTCTTTTTTTTCTTCCTGGTAGCCTGAACCTGCGTTTCAATTTGACTCGCCAACGAACTTGTCAACAATCCTCCCTGGATGGCCATACAACTCAATCCGCCGGCGGTCAATCCGGTAAAAAATACGATCCAAAGGGATGTATCCATGTTTTTCTCCTGGTGTACCATGACTGAACAGATAAATGATGTCGTATTATATCAAACTTTCAACACTAAATGGAATACAAAAAGGACATGTTGCAAGATATCAGTTACATATCTTCAATTATTTTTAGAATATTTGAGTATGCTTACTTAAGAATTCACCAGGAGATAAAACCTGGATGTTAAATCTTTGAAGATATTGAAAATGCTTAAAATTGCCCGAGATCAAAATGGTATTCTTATTGATGGCTAATTCAGCAAAGGGTATGTCACCTTCATCAATAATTTCATATTGGGAAAAATTAACTGGTGTGCATTCGATCTAAACAGAAGAGAAAGCAATAAAACTTAATACAGCATCAGCACGATCCTTTGGAATGTTCAATTTTGGTCGATGTAGTACATCCTGATATTCTTTAAATACTCTTTCATCTATTACTAATTGGATTTTTCCCGTCAAAATTGCGTCGATGATTTGTTCTGGTTTACTGTTACGTTTTATCAGTCCTGAAACGAGAACATTTGTATCCAAGATGACTTGCATTTAGCGATTTTTCCTCACTTCATGAATTTCGGTGTCAATGTCTTCATCTGTGATTTCATAAGTGGGAGATGATTCGGCGATTAATCGAATTGATTCCACGGCTGCTTGTGCTTGAAGTTGAAGAGCCTGATAAAGCAAATTGCGTTCTTCCTGACTAAGATTGAATTCTGTCGCCAATCGGTCAGAACCTGTTGTTTTTGCACGAGTTAATACCTGCTCTATCTGAATTCCTCTGGAATTGAGACTCTTACCAAGAATGACCAGAAAATCATCGGCCGCAGAATCAAGAGTCTTGATAACTACACCATTTTCAGTGCTTATAAAAGTTACCAAATCGCCTTTTTTAAGCTTTAGCTGGCGACGGATATCACGAGGAATTGTCACCTGTCCTTTTTCTTGAACCCTAACAGTCGTAATCATGTGGATCTCCAAATAGTCATACGGTCATACTTTATTATATCATGCATCAAGCTAAAAATCTATTTAAACAAACCTTGACAGAATAAACGCCACCAACCCGCTAGTAGCACTTAGATATAGACCCCGCATGGCTCGGTGCCCCTCTTCATGCGTTCTGCTTTTCATCAACCGTACCCCAAAAAAGAGCACTGCCACATCCATCAAACCAATCGGCAGAATGTATGCCAGGCTGGTCTCACCCAACACGACCGGCAGCAGGGACAGCAAGATCATCACCACAAACAACACACCACTGATCCGCAGTGCCACTTTCTTTTCATGCAGGATCGCCAGCGAGCGTGACCCTCGCTTCTTATCCCCTTCCATATCCATGGCATCTCCGGCAATTTCCTCTGCCAGATCAAACACAAACGCAATCGCCCCAAAAATCCACACCAAAGGATTATTCCGTTCCCCAACGCTGATCCCGCCCAGAATGAAGGTCATGGCCACATTGGTGGCAACAATCAGATTGCCCATCAGTCCACTGGCTTTCAGCTTCCAGTTGTACAGAAAGCCCTGCACCCACAGCACCAGGCTCAACACCAGAACCAGTGGAGCAATCCACCCGGCAATCAGTAAGGCAATCAAAGCAGTAACTACTCCGAATACAATGGCTTCCGTGGGTGTGATCTTGCCGGATGGGATGGGTTTATGCGGTGTATTGATGCGGTCAACTTCCAGATCAAACAGGTCATTAAAGATCATGGCAGAGCTGGATAAGAACAATCCCAACCCAAAGCCCAGACCCAAATCCATTAATACTGGCAATCTTCCCAGTGCAATCGTCTGACCCACCACCACACAGATGCCAGCCGAAATGGGTAACTCCAGGCGGATTAATTGAAGTAAGGATTTTAATTTGTCCAGAATTGCCATAGTGATTCTCCTGATTGAATTGATGGATTAAGAAATTATAGCGGTAAATTCCAGAGTCAATATAACTTCGGGGTACAGGTCATATTTGACCAGCCCTGTGTATACGCGTATAATCTTGCTAATCCTCTTTCGCATTTACACTGTTAAATCAACTTATTGGATCTAGATCTCGGAGGCATTATGCGTACATTGGTGATGAAATTCGGTGGTACCTCAGTTGGCAGCCCTTCTGCCATCCAACAAACAGCCAATATTATCCAGCTACACAAATCTGATTGGGACAACCTGGTCGTGGTGGTTTCTGCCATGAGTGGCATTACCGATAAATTAATTCAAAGCGCCCGCCTGGCAGCGGATAACGACGGAGCAGGTGCCCGAGAAATCATCACCCAGATTCAAAATCAACACCTGGAGGTCGTCAACACACTGGTATCGGATCCAGCCGAGAAACAACACCTGCTGGCCGTCCTGCAGCAACGTCTGGACGAATTGAGCAGCTACTGCCAGAGCATTCAGGTGCTCGGGGAAGTCACCCCACGTGGGATGGATGTGATTTCCTCACTCGGAGAACGCATCAACGCCCAGATGGTGGCCACAGTATTGCGCAGCATTGGGACGCCTGCCCAGGCTGTGGAAGCTTCCGAATGCATTATTACTGATCGTACCTTCCAGAATGCCGTACCGGACATGCAACGCAGCCGCGAGAAAATCCAATCCAATCTCGCACCCCTCTTCCAGCAGTCAATCGTGCCGGTCGTAACCGGTTTTATGGCAGCCACCCCCGAAGGAGTGATCACCACCCTTGGACGTGGAGGCAGCGACTATACCGCCGCCATCCTGGCCGATTGCCTGGACGCCGACGAGGTCTGGATCTGGACGGATGTTGATGGTGTGCTCTCCGCTGATCCGCGCGTGGTACCGGATGCCCGCCCCATCCCGGAGATTTCATTTGCCGAAGTAGGCGAACTGGCATACTTTGGCGCTAAAGTCCTGCATCCCAAAACCATTCGACCGGTGGTCACACGCGATATGCCCTTATGGGTCAAAAACACCTTCAACCCGGATTTTCCCGGCACGCGCATCACCCAGCATCCACCGCGCACCCGGGGAGAGATCACTGCTATATCCACCATCAAAGATCTCAGCATCATCACGGTAGAAGGGCGTGGCATGTTGGGTGTGCCCGGTATTGCTGCCCGAACCTTTGGCGCTGTTGCTCGCACCGGCGCCAGTGTCTTGATGATCTCGCAGTCCTCATCCGAGCAATCGATCTGCTTCACCATCCCTTCGCTGCATAATGGGGAAGTGATCAAGTCGATCGAGTCAGAAATGGCACTCGAATTGCTGCGGGGGGATATCGATCGGGTCTGGTCACGCAATCATGTCGTCATCGTCAGCATCATTGGCTCCGGGATGCGCGAAACCCCGGGAGTGTCAGCCCGCATTTTTGGCGCGCTCGGAAAAAACCTGATCAATGTCATCGCCATCGCCCAGGGCTCATCCGAATACAGTATCTCACTCGTGTTGGATCAGGAAGACGCGCTTCGAGCTGTGCGTGCCATCCATGCCGAAACGGCTCCCTCACCAAACGGAGGTTCAAATGGACTATAACTGTTGGTATGAATGTATTCATGGTTGTGCAAAACGCTATTCGATTTTTGATGTGGTCTATCGTTGCGAGGAGTGTGGTGGTTTGCTCGAAGTCAAACACGATCTGGACGCCCTCAAACAGCGCTCCGCTGCCGAATGGAAATCCATTTTTGAGCAGCGCGTCTTTTCTACTGCATGGCCATACGGTAGTGGCGTGTGGGGCAAGAAGGAATGGGTTTGCCCGCTCGTGGATGATGAGCAGATTGTGTCTACCTATGAAGGCAACAGCAACCTGTTTTGGGCACAACGTTTCGGGAAACAACTGGGCATGGATGACCTGTGGATCAAACTGTGTGGCAATAGCCATACCGGTTCATTCAAAGATCTGGGCATGACCGTGCTGGTCTCCGTCGTCAAACAAATGATGACCAACGGTAAACCGATCCGTGCCATCGCCTGTGCTTCCACCGGTGATACATCAGCCGCCCTGGCTGCTTATGGGGCAGCAGCTGGAATTCCGACTGTGATCCTGCTGCCGCGCGCCAAAGTCTCAACTGCCCAATTGATCCAACCGATTGCCAATGGTGCCACAGTGCTTTCCCTGGATACCGACTTCGATGGCTGTATGGAAATCGTCAAACAGCTGACCGAGGATCCCTCTATTTACCTGGCTAATTCCCTCAACTCTCTGCGCATCGAAGGGCAGAAGACTGTCGGAATCGAGATCGTCCAGCAATTCGATTGGCAGGTACCGGACTGGATCATCCTGCCAGCCGGGAACCTGGGCAACGTGCGTGCGCTTGGTAATGGTTTATTGATGATGCGTAATCTGGGACTGATCGATCATCTGCCCCGCATCGCCTGTGCCCAGGCAGAGAATGCCAACCCGCTCTATCAGGCCTATCTGACTGATTTCCAGGTCTTTGAACCGGTAACCGCCAAAAAAACCGTGGCCTCCGCCATCCAGATCGGCAACCCGGTCAGTTATGAACGTGCGCGTCAGACCTTGATCGATTTCAATGGCGTCGTCGAACAGGCCAGCGAAGAGGAAATCGCCAATACCAGTGCCCAGGCAGACCTAACCGGATTATACTGCTGTCCGCATACCGGGGTGGCACTTACTGGGCTCAAAAAGCTGCTGCAAAAAGGCATTATCGATCCGCATGCCCGGGTAGTGGTCATCTCCACGGCGCATGGCCTTAAGTTTTCCCAATTCAAGATTGACTATCATCACCAGAAACTGGATGGAATGCAGGCGCAATACGCCAATCCTCCGCTTGAAATCCCGGCCACCATCGATGCCGTGCAGACAGCCATAGCTTCGAGGAAGTAGATTCCTTACCAGTTTCCGGTTAAGATACGTCCCATGCAAACCCCATTCATACTGGCTTGCATCAATCCACGCGTCAAGCCAGCGCCATCACCCAACACATGCAGATTCTTCACATTGGTCTCAAACTGTGGATTAATGACGATTTTGTTTGAATAGAATTTCACCTCAACCCCATACAGCAATGTGCTATCACTGGCGATACCCGGCATGATATTTTCAAGGGCTTCCAACGTTTCGATCACGTCGATCATAATGCGATACGGCAACACCAGGCTTAAATCCCCCGCCACGGCATCCTTGAGGGTCGGCTGAATGATGTTCTTGGCTACACGTGAGGTAGTCGATCGCCG
>JAHYJK010000225.1 GCA_019429225.1 Anaerolineaceae bacterium | reverse complement strand
ATCAGTCACTTAATTCAAGCTACCAGTGATCAAAAAATTAAAATAGAGGAAAGTTCCAGTCATTATCACCTGACCGTTCAGCATTGTGTTGCCTGTTGGGGTGTGCATGGAAAATCATCCCCGATTTGTTTTTATACAGTGGGTATGATCCGCGGAGGTTTACAATATCTATTTGGACGCGATGAATACCCGGTGCAGGAGCTGGCGTGTTCAGCAACCGGTGATAAAGCCTGTGAATTCATCGTCCGAAAGTTCCCATTCAGCGATAATGAAAAAGGTAGTGGCAAGACTGGTTTCCTGACACTACCTCCGCATTTACGCTAATTTGAATAGCTTGTTCTTATCGTTTTATGGCATCTTCATCGGATGAGGATATGGTATCCTCTGAATCTTTTAGCTTGATGTCGGTTTTCTCATCCGGGTTTTCAAGATCATCACCACTGACCATGATAAGCGTTTCAATTACTTCTTCGCCATTTGTATCTTCTTCATCACGAATGAGTTCTTCTTCATATTGTTGACCGGGACGATCATCGACATGGAATGGAACTTCAATCAGGACAATGTCTTTATCATCTCTCAAAAGGTTACGTAATCGGGAAGCTGTTTTATTGTGTAACCAGGAAGCCCATTTGCTTTCCGGAATGAACTCGGGAACCACAACAGTTGTCAATTGATCTTTGAATTCATGGTCGTTGACATTCTTAATATAATTAATGATCGGGTTGAGAATATCTCGATAATCATATTCAATTTTGATTAATTGCATACCATCAGTGATCTCATTGAATCGTTTCCAGCGTTTTTCAAAACGATTTTTACTTTTTTCATCGGTAAAAACAGTAAGTACACGTACATCTTTTGAGAGACGTGCAGCGTATTGCATCGCCAGTAAAGTGCCTCGATGAACATCAGCAACCGGAACAATGACCACATCGCCAACACCACTACTCTGTTTCAGTGCCATTCCCTGGGTGGTGAGTGCATGGGCTACATTCTCATAATGTTTGTTGATGGAGAAAAACAGGATGATGACGAGCGGAATAATGACCGCGACGATCCAGGCACCTTCAACAAATTTTGTGACCAGGAGAACAACAAAGACAAGAGAGGTAACGGTGGCACCCAAGGCGTTCACTGCACGTTTCCAACTGCTGCCTTTTTCATAATGAACCTTGGTAACTTTGGTATGTAAAATCTGACCAGGCTTCAGTTTTCCAATTCTTCCCATCAAACGGAACATACCAGCTTGAGAAAGACTGAAACCCAACATCACACCCAAAGCATATAAGGGTAACATAGCGATTTCATCAGCCTGGAAGATTAAAATAACAATGGAAGCCAGTAAAGCCAGAGTAACAATGCCAGCACTATATACCAGACGATCACCACGGATCATCAGCCAGCGGGGTAAGAAGTTATCACGTGCCAGGAAGAATGAAAGGCGCGGAAAATCCTGAAAGCCGGTGTTGGCAGCCAGGAACAGAATGGCGGCCGTGAAGAATTGCACCCAAAAATAGAGAAAACCTGTGCCTGTAGCGCGTCGTGTAAGCTGAGAAAGAATACTTTCAGCTTCTTCAGGCACCAGAAGGAGGTGGGTCGCCAGGAAGGTGATGCCAATAAAAAGTGTCATAGCAATGATACCCATGGCAACCATCGTGATAGCAGCATTCTTCGATTCAGGTGGTTTGAAGGCTTTGACGCCATCACTGATGGCTTCAATACCTGTCAGGGCGGTACATCCCCCCGCAAAGGCACGCAGAATCAGCCATATAAATAAAAAGCTCGAAGATTCAACCTGCGCTTCAACAATATGGGGTGTGATTTCCATGGGTGTCATTCCAAAGAGCCCAAAATAGCGTGCCAATCCAACCAGGATGACCGCCAGCACACCAACAACAAAAGCATAAGCCGGGATGGCAAAAATGGTGCCGCTTTCGCGTACACCCCGTAAGTTGATCCAGGTAATCAGGATCAAAACAACCAACGCAATATAAACACGAAAATCAAATAATTCAGGAATTGCAGAGGTGACCGCTCGCACACCTGCGGAAATAGAAACGGAGGCAGTCAGGGTATAGTCGACCAGCAATGCCGCAGCTGCTATCAGAGAAGGCACTTTCCCCAGGTTATCCTTGGAAACCATGTAGGATCCGCCACCTTCAGGATAATGCATGATCGTTTGAACATAACTGAAGATGACAAGCAGAACCAGCATAGCGACAGCCAGACCGATTTGCATGGTCATAGCGAGCGCACCGCTGCCTAACACCACCAAAACATGCATGATGGCTTCTGTAGCATAGGCATTACTACTGATTGGATCAGAAGCAAAAATGGCTAAGCCACGTTTTTTGTCAAGACGTTCATGTGAATCATGGCTGGTTGGGAATGGTTCTCCGATGAGAAAACGTTTAATTGTTGAATAACCCATATTAATTTACGTCCTTATAAAATCAAAACCAAATTAAAAATAAAAAAATTTAAATCAATGCTTGCAGAAGAAGTCAGCTATTTTTTGATTGCTAATAAGCTCGTTCTGTCTGTTATTCGACTAATGAGCAGCAGGCGGCGGATAAATCCCGGTAAAACGCTTCCAGGCAATGGACCGCGAAGATTCGATTGGTATATTTCCCCCGAAATGATTTAGTTTTGGCTGTTTGCTTATGTGTGTAGTAACGCCACCACAACAGAATTGTTGCGCCTGGCAGATGCAATGCAGTAGATATGCCAAAACGATATGGTTATTGTTCATCTATTTTGTATTTGTTACTCCAAAGATTGATATCATACCTTTGATTATATACCATGTCAATGTGAATTTTGTCCTGATCGTGTTAGTGTCGACGCACCTGGCTGGTTGTAAATATAGGTGGAATTGGTTGAATCGGACGTAGGGGTGAAGGATCGGAGAATAGACACCATATTCCACCCCGGGATGTGTTCTCCGATCCTTCACCCCTACGCATGCTGCCGGTATTATGCCCGGAATGGGGATGATATCAACGAATTCCATCGATATTACTGGATTTTTTTATCCCCTCATCATTCAATAATTGCGTAATCACCATCCGGATTGGAAAGGGGACGTTGAAAGCGAATAAATCACATCATCAAAAAAACATTTCCATGGTGGTGGATTTGGTGGATTGTGCTGCCGGCATTATGCATCGTATGGTGAAAATATCACCGTAATTCCATCGATATTACTGGATTTTTTTATCCCCTCATCACACAATAATCGAGGAATCACCATCCGGATTTCGAAAGGGGACGATGAAAGCGAATAAATCACATCATCATAAAAACATTTCCATGATGGTGGATTTGGTGGATTGTGCTGCCGGCATTATGCATCGTATGGTGAAAATATCACCGTAATTCCATCGATATTACTGGATTTTTTTATCCTCTCATGATTCAATGATTGCGAAATCACCATCCGGATTTTGAAAGGGGACGATGAATGTAAATAAACCACATCATCAAAATAACATTTTTATTATTGAGATTTGGTGGATTGGGCTCGTACGGGTGAAGGATCGGAGAATGGACACCATTTTCCACCCCGGGATGTGTTCTCCGATCCTTCACCCCTACGCATGCTGCCGGTATTATGCCCGGAATGGGGATGAATCAACGAATTCCATCGATATTACTGGAAATTTTTATCCTCTCATCATTCAATGATTGCGAAATCACCATCCAGATTTTGAAAGGGGACAATATGACAAGGCTGACATTAAAAACCTTAATGACCTGAACGATTTCCTTTTATTACAAATATCATATAAAATTAGACCATACATTCTATTGAAATTATATAACTTATAAGTTATATTTAGGAGGCGAACCAGTGTGGAAGATTTATTATTGTCCGCCCAGTGGAGAAAACAACAGCCCGTACGAAGAAATTATTGGATTTGGAAATCCGATCGCTGCAAGAGTGTTTAATCAATTGGAATTGAATGCGGTATATGATTCCACAACTGAATGGATTGGTTCGGTAAAACAGATCAAATATAAGAAAGAAAAATGGCTTCAATGGACCTGGGGTCAGGTTAGAGTGCATTTTCTGCAGTTTAACGATACAAAGACAATTATTATTTTGAATGCATTTTTGAAAAAGAGCGATAAAACAAAAAATATAAATTTGGAGAGAACTTACAAGAATTTATCAAAATTAGATCGATATGATTTGGATTAGAGAGAGGGTAAAGTGAATAAGAATTTAATTTCACATGAAGATGCATTACGAATTGCCAGGCAGGATCCGGAATTTATAAAAGAAGAAAGAAGGATTAAACCTTTTTACGAATTAGCAAAACAAATTTACCTGAAAAGGAAGAAACTGAATTTAAACCAAAAAGAACTGGCAGAATTATCGAACACGTATCAGACCAGAATATCAAAATTAGAAAAAGCTGACCTCAACCCGCAATTAAGCACAATCATTGCAATTGCTGAAGCATTAAATTGTGAAGTTTCCATTGTATTAAAAGATTGTGAAGATATCAGGGTAGAAGCAATATCTAATCATGACTTTTTTGCCGTATCAGAGAACCAAGAATCTGATTTTTCTAGAACAGAATCCATTAACATTCAGGTAAAAGACAGGAGTGAATATGCAATCCCAGGATAATCTTGAGTATATTAACCACTCTTTTCTAAAATTGAGTATTGAAAGACCAGCAATTTTACAAAAAGGGTTAAATATTGAAATAATATCAAACTTATCAATCTTGCTTTTCAAAGAAAAACAAGAAGTCCAATTCTTTTTTACAAATAAATCGCGTGATCCGGAAAATACAATAGATATAGAAATTATTCAAGCAGCAAAATATAAAATGGTTCCTGAAAAGATTTGGACAAAGGAAGAGCTCTCATCTTTTGCATGCAAAAAATTGCTACCGTTATTATGGTTAATAATGGTACAGACACTTTCGTATAACCTACATAACTTTAGTATTGATAATTTTCGCCTTCCACTCAGACATTCGCTTGATCTGGATATTAATCAAATCAACTTCAAAATTTTCGATTAATCATTAGGTAAGGTTCCTCTTTGTAGAATGAGCCCCTCATGACTCTGATCGTTAGGGGCAGAGAAAGACCCCGGCGAAAGCTGAACCATCTCAGACAGGGAGGTCGTATTTTATTACAAAGTCAATGCATCGTACGGGCGGGTTCCGAACCCGCCCGTACGAACCCGCCCGTACCTATGTTGGCGATATACCCCGAATTGGGGATGATTCCACCGAAATTCCATCGATATGACTGCATTTTTTTATCCTCTCATCATACAATGACTGTGTAATCACCATCCGGATTTTGAAAGGGGACGATGAATGTAAATAAACCACATCATCAAAATAACATTTCCATGGTGGTGGATTTGGTGGTTTGGGCGTACGGGCGGGTTCGGAACCCGCCCGTACCCATGCTGCCAACATTATGCATTGAATAGGGACAATATCACCGAAATTCCATCGATATGACTGGATTTTTTTACCATCTCATCATACAATGATTGTGTAATCACCATCCGGATTTCGAAAGGGGACGATGAAAGCGAATAAACCACATCATCAAAATAACATTTCCATGGTGGTGGATTTGGTGGTTTGGGCGTACGGGCGGGTTCGGAACCCGCCCGTACCCATGCTGCCAACATTATGCCCGGAATGGGGATGTTTCCACCGAAATTCCATCGATATGACTGGGATTTTTTATCGTCTCATCATACGATAATTGTGTAATCTCCATCCGGATTTCGAAAGGGGACGATGAAA
>JAHYJK010000224.1 GCA_019429225.1 Anaerolineaceae bacterium | reverse complement strand
TTGTTTTATTTGGAAGTATCGTGATGGTTTTCTGAAGATCACTTTCATAGTCCATCATGAAATCAATCAAATCATAGTTCAAAAGATGTCTGAACCATGATTGCAGGGGATGACTATGATAGACTATGATTTTTTTATTTGGAAGTATCGTGATGGTTTTCTGAAGATCACTTTCATAGTCCATCATAAAATCACTCAAATCATAGTTCAAATCTTTCCCCAACCTCATACAAACTTTATACACATTCGCTTACTTCCAGTATAATACTGAGAAAAACACGTAACTTACAGGGAGCAATAATGACATCAAATGATATGCTTAACAAACTTGTGATGGTAACCGGTGCCACAGGCGGTATCGGCAAGGAGACCGCCCGGGCGCTACAACAAATGGGAGCGCACGTGGTGATTGTAGGGCGCAATCCGCAGAAGACCGCGGATGTGGTCGCGGAAATGAAATCGCAGAATCCTTCTGGTGGAGAAGTGGATGGACTGGTCGCAGATCTGTCTTCATTGGCGGATATTCGGCGGTTGGCAGAGGAGTTCAAGCAAAAATATGACCGGCTGGATGTGTTGGTGAATAATGCCGGGGCTTATTTCAATAAACGCGAAATCAGTGTGGATGGTTTTGAGATGACCTTTGCGCTCAATCACCTCGGTTATTTCTATCTGACCAATTTGCTGTTGGATTTGATCAAATCCAGTGCACCAGCCCGCATTGTGAACGTTTCGTCTGGCGCGCATGCCATGGGAAAAATCAATTTTGATAACCTGAATGCTAAGGGTCTTTTCGTGGGGTGGACAGCTTACGGAACCTCTAAGCTAATGAATATTCTGTTCACGCGGGAATTGAGCCGACGATTGGAAGGCACACGGGTGACAGTGAATGCATTACATCCTGGTTTTGTGGCAACTAATTTTGGTCACAATGGTAATGGCATTGGAAAATGGCTTATTCAACTAACCCAGCGAAGTGCTTTGACGCCAGAACAGGGTGCGCAAACCAGTATTTACCTGGCTTCTTCCCCCGAGGTTTCTGGAGTCAGTGGTGCCTATTTTTCCGAAAGTAAGATTGTGCAACCATCCAAAGCAGCACAGGATGATGATCTTGCGTTACGTTTATGGGAGGTCAGTGAGCAGTTGATTGCAGAACGAGAGAAAACTTTTGCATGATCCTGAAAAGGGTGAAGAAAAAAACTGGCAGAAATTGCCGGTTTTTTATTTAAGGATTAGTATTGACATATATATAACATCATAGTAATATATCGCTAATGATATATACACAGGATGGTATAGTATGTCTCTAGAACACGCAATTTTAGGGTTTCTCAATTACGAACCGATGAGTGGTTACGATGTAAAGAAAATCGTCGATCTTTCGGTGTCGCATTTCTGGCCGGCGGTGCAAAGCCAGATTTATAAAACCCTGGCCAGAATGGAAAAGGAAGACTGGCTAACGGTGGAAACCATTTCACAGGACCCACGTCCACCGCGCAAGGTCTACCATCTGACGGATTCGGGCAGGCAGGAATTATTTCGCTGGTTGAATGAACCTCAACCTGCCAGCGAAGTGCGCTTAGCCTGGTTGATTCAAATTTTCTTTGGGGGCAGGATGAAGGATGCTCAGGTGATCGCGCTCCTGGAGCACCAATTGAACATTCAACGCAAAAAGTTAGTCGGATTCACCTCCATTCCGGATCAAACCAAGCAGGACATGCAGGATGATGATCCCCGTGACAAATTTTTCTGGATGCTGACGATTGATTATGGGGTTTCACAGGCAATCGCGCAGGTGAAATGGCTCGAAATAGCGATTAACACAATTAAACTGGGCGAGTATCACTTGCCAACAATTCAAGCATGAGGTGTCGAATGAAAAATATACAACTATCTAATCCGTTGCGAGTGGTGATTGGTCTGGCATTGGCTTCCCTGGGTGGTATGGCATTTGTGCTGGCATTTCCACCATATGAAATCTGGCCGTTGGCTTTGATCGGGTACATCCCGGTACTGATCGCGCAATACCGCATCATGCCCCCCAAACTTTCATCCCTGGCGACGGCTGTTGGGGTTGCTGTCTGGTTGCAGGGCTACCTGGGTCCGGTCTTTGCGCCCATTGGGACCTTTATGGTCTGGTTGCCGCTTATCGGTGGGGGTATCAGTTTATTGGCTGACAATGGATTACGAAAATTCCACAACAAAACCGGATATCGCTGGTTTGTGATCAGTGGCATCAGTTCCTGGGGAGGCACCGAGATGATCCGTTTGTTCATTCCGATTGCGGGCACCTGGGCTTTTATTGCGTATCCATTTTACCGACAACTGTGGTTGATCCAACCGGTCAGCATTTTTGGCATCATCGGCATGGGCATGCTGATAATGCTGGTCAACCATGTACTGACCTTGTGGTTGATGAGCTGGATGGACAGTCGCTGGAAATTGGCTGAAGATGTTCCTGTTATCAATATGGCAATCCTGAAGCGTTGGAAATGGGTTGGTGCAATCGTGACCTCACTTTGGGTTGTACTCAGCATCATTCTGTTCAATTTACCGCTGGATACAGAAACTCGTACAGTAGCTGCCATCCAGCCCAGCCTTTCCCCGGTGGTCAACGCCAATATGGGGCAGGATGAACTGGTGGCGCAATTGCATGAGCGCATGATTACACAAACGCGCAATGCTGCTGCACAAGGGGCAGAATTTATCGTCTGGCCTGAAGGATCTTTCCTGTGGGATCCACAGGTGGAAGACCGGCTCAATCTGGCAGAATTGGCTCAAGAAACAAATTCGCACCTGGCCACGGGATATCTGATTATCCTGGAGGAAGGTTTCCGCAATGAGGCCACTGTGATCAATCCGCAGGGTGAGTTTCTGGGTGTGTTCGGCAAAGATCATCCGGTGGTGTTTGGGGGTGAAACCAGCCTGACAAGGGGCACGTACCCGGTGTATGAAACCGATCTGGGCGTGCTGGGCACAATCATCTGTTATGACCTGGATTACACAGACACAGCCCGAAAACTTGCCCGCCAGGGCGTCCAGCTGGTTGCGGTGCCCTCCAACGACTGGGGCAGTATCGCTAAGAAACACTATACGCATGTGGTTTTTCGGGCGGTGGAAAATCGGATCGCGATGGTCAAAGCGGATGGCGGATTCGACTCGGCGATTATTGACCCATTCGGCCGTATCGTCTCCCTGGCTGCATTTCCGGAAGGTGGGGAAGCAACCCTGGTGGCAGATGTACAGATGGGAAACGGGAAAGGTACCATCACATCCCGTCTTGGTGATTGGATGGGATGGTTGTCTTTAGCCAGCATGCTGTTCTTCAGCTTTGGTGGGAGCTGGCTGGTCAAAAACGCAGCAAAGGAAATCGGATAAAACTGATTGGCACGTTAATAAATTTGGTGCTGAATGGTCGTATAAATATGGAACAAAATCCCGCTGCCTGTGATTCTTGAACAGGTATAATAGAAGTAGAATTAGATGATTGGCAGGAGATGTCTGCATGGAAAGAAAAATACGAGTATTGATCGCGAAACCAGGGTTGGATGGACATGATCGCGGCGCAAAATTGATCGCCAGAGCCCTGCGCGATGCAGGCATGGAGGTGATTTATACCGGCTTACGCCAGACACCTCAGATGATCACCACCGCCGCCTTACAGGAAGATGTGGATGTGGTCGGTCTATCCATCCTATCGGGGGCGCATATGACGCTGGTTCCGCGGGTGGTGGAAAGCCTGAAGGAAGCCGGGTTAGGCGATGTGGCGGTATTTGTGGGTGGGATTATCCCCGAAGAAGATTGGCCAGCCTTGCAGGAAATGGGGGTTCGCGCTGTTTATGGACCGGGCACAACCACCACGCAGGTGATTGACGATGTCCGCAGGCTTGTCTCAGGACAGGCAGAGGCGTAGATGCGCGGCACGGTTGATGTGCAGGCAGTGCTGGCAGGTGACCGCCGGGCATTGGCCCGCGCATTGACCGAAGTGGAAAATGATAGTCCCGCAGGAAGAGAAGCATTGGATGCGCTCTTTCCGCACAGTGGCAAGGCTCATCTGGTGGGGGTGACCGGATCACCGGGGGCGGGAAAGTCCTCGCTGGTGAACCAGATGACACGTTTATTAAGAAATCCCGAAGCGGGTGAAGCCAAAAAAGTGGCGATTGTAGCGGTGGATCCATCCAGTCCCTTCACGGGGGGGGCGATTCTGGGCGACCGCATCCGCATGCGCGATATAACCGATGACCCCGGGGTGTTCATTCGTTCGATGGCTTCCCGCGGGCACCTGGGTGGCATTGCGCGCACAACCTCAGCCCTGGTCAGGGTGCTGGACGCCGCTGGCTTTGATCTGATCCTGATTGAAACGGTAGGTGCCGGTCAATCGGAAGTGGATATCGCCCGGCTCGCGCATACAACGATTGTGGTGGAAGCACCGGGCATGGGGGATGATATCCAGGCGATTAAGGCTGGTATTCTGGAAATTGCCGATATTCTGGTGGTGAACAAAGCCGATCATCCATTGGCGGATAATACTTTACGGGCATTGAGTGCCAGCCTGGAGTTTGCCAGACCAGGACAGGTGGCAGCCATTGATCGCTTTCATCACAAAGAACTGGCTTTCTCACAGGTACAATTGGATCAGACTACAAATGAATTCGAAAATGAACATTGGACGCCACCAGTGTTGAAAACAGTCTCGACCGAGGGCGTTGGGATCGAAAAGGTGGTCGAGGCGATCGAAAAGCATGCTGCATTTTTACGGACGCACAACCAATGGAATATCCGCGATGCAGCTCGTTTGCAGGAAGAGTTGAACGAGTTATTAATGGCAGCATTTGCTGCAGAATGGCGCAAGCAGGTGGAGCAGAGCAGGATCGAAGCGGTGTTGGGGGAGATGTTGGAGCGGAAACTTTCACCGCAAAGTGCGGCACTTAAGCTGTTGAGTGCTTGAGCTGTTAAGGGATGCTCACTGCTCACCGCTGACCGCTCACGGAGTGTCACCTTCTTTTGCTGTTAGCTGTGAGCAGTCAGCGGTGAGCTAAGAAAATTCCTTTTGCCCGAATAAGGGCATTAAGATATACTTTGGGGATATTTGAAAAAAAGAGAATCTCAGGTTTACCACGATCTATTGCAGCGTTGGAAAATCTGAAACGGGAAGTTGAAGGAGATCAATATGGAACGAACACCCATCGGAGAATTAAGAGCGCATCTGGACCAGTCAGTAATGATCAAGGGCTGGCTGCATGTATTACGCGATCAGAAGAAAATTCAGTTTATCGTCTTGCGTGATAAAACTGGCATGGTGCAGATCACACATTGGAAACCAAATGATGAGAAACTGGCGGAATTGATTTCCACCCTGACCACTGAATCGGCTTTGCGGGTAACCGGCAAGGTCAGTGATAATCCCCAGGTGAAACTGGGCGGATTGGAAATCCAGCTGGAATCACTGGCAGTCGAAAACCTGGCAGAATCTCCTCTACCCTTCGAACCCTTTGGTGAAAAAGACAATTTACCGGCGCTGGATTATCGCCTGGATTGGCGATTTATGGACTTGCGTCGCATTGAAAATCTGTTGCTTTTCCAGGTCCAAACCACCATGGAAATGGCGTTGCGTGAATTCTGGGTGGAACGTGGATATATCGAAATGCATTCCCCCAAATTAATGGGCAGCCCCAGTGAGTCCGGTGCGGAGTTATTTGAACTCGCTTACTTTGATACGAAAGCTTACCTGGCGCAATCCCCCCAATTCTACAAACAGATGGCCATGGCCGCTGGCTTTGAAGGTGTGTTTGAAATTGGGCCGGTGTTCCGGGCGGATCCTTCTTTCACCTCGCGCCACATGACCGAATTTACCAGCATCGACCTGGAAATCTCGTGG
>JAHYJK010000223.1 GCA_019429225.1 Anaerolineaceae bacterium | reverse complement strand
CGGGACGGAAGAATTGACAAAAAAGCCCCAACAGGCGCCGGAAGGACAGTCTGTATCATTGATACCGGTCTCTTTACTGGACATGAAGACTTTAATGGGGTGGATATCACCGGGGGCTGGTCTCAAACCAATGATGATCCTGGTTTGTGGACACTCGATGGCTATGGTCATGGAACACACGTAGCCGGTACGATCGTCGCCCAGAATAACGATTATGGTGTGGTAGGGGTCACTCCTGGAACTGTATCCCTTTTCATTGTTAAAATATTCGGTGATGACGGTCTCTGGGTTTCCAAAGCACATGCTTCTGATTTGATTAAAGCTGCTTTTCTCTGCGCAGATAATGGTGCTAACGTTATTAGCATGAGTTTAAGTGGAACAAAAGCAAATCCTAAAGAAGAAAAAGCTTTCAATGAAATTTATTCAAGAGGTATTCTCTCTGTCGCTGCTGCCAGTAATGATGGGGTAGCTGATTATCACTACCCTGCTTCCTATGATTCAGTCATTTCGGTTGGTGCGCTGGATGCGAATATGCTGATAGCTGATTTTTCCAACTTTAACGACCAGGTTGAATTGGCTGCTCCTGGAGTAGGTGTTCTCAGTACAGTACCATTCCTTTCAACCGCCTCAGTTACGGTTGATGGTGTTTCGTATGAAGCCTTAGGGATGGAATTTGCACCAACAGGTACTGTCACTGGCAATCTGGTCGATGGTGGTCTCTGCTTAGCTACAGATCCAGCCGCAGATTGGTCAGATAAAGTTGTTTTATGTTCCCGAGGTTCAGTCTCTTTTCTTGAAAAAGTCACCAAAGTTATGAGCAATGGTGGAGCTGCTGCCGTTATTTATAATAATGCACCAGGTCTTTTCTCTGGAACTCTGGGAGAAGCAGGAGATTATATTCTGGCTGTCTCCATCAGCATGGATCATGGATTGTATCTGGTTGAATATAAGCTTGGATCAGAAGCAACTGTAACCAGCACATTCGAATTTCCTGCCAGTGGTTACGAAGCCTGGGCGGGCACCTCCATGGCAACCCCGCATGTCTCCGCTGTTGCTGCTTTAATCTGGAGCTGGAATCCCACTCTGACCAATGTGCAGATTCGTGAAGCGATGGTAGCCACAGCGCTTGACCTGGGTGATCCCGGCCGCGATGACTACTACGGCTACGGTCTGGTACAGGCATATGACGCCTTGAAGTACCTGGGTGGTGGAAAACCAGGTAAAAAATAACTACATCCGAGGACCTTCCTTAATTTCTAAATTGCCATAATCCTCGTCCCTATTCTAAGCCTGATCCCCTACTCTCCCCAGGATGGGGATCAGGTGATTTAACGAGTAATAGGTTTTACTTATCGTTAAGTTTATGAATTATTTTACACCTATGCGCATTAATATAGATGAAGATGATTTATTGAATAGCCTGTGTGCATATTTTGCATTCTGGCCTGCGTGCAATTCTTTCTTTAAGGCCTTAAGGCAATTGTTTCCTGTTGGCCAGCATGAAAATTTTGCATTAAGGCTGCCAGCGTGCAAATATTGCCCTCCTAGAGAGTGCAATTCTTGCCTGACTCGTGAGTGCAAATTTTGCACGTGATTCATATGACTACTTAATTAACTACTATTAACTACTTTTAACGAATCAGAGAAATCTTTAATCCCTTTGATGATATCGTTGAACTCTTCATTTATGAAATAAGCATGTGTTGATTTGTTCAGATACGATAAGGATATTAAATGGTTCCCTAATCCCCTTTTCAATATTTCTGCGCTTATTGGGTTGACGGTTTCATCATGAATGGATTGAAATATGATAACAGGCACGTCTACTTTGTTTAAGATCTTAGCTGTCTCTCGGGCAATCCGATTGATATCCAGCAATCTGGGGAGCCATAATGGCATTGTCCACCAATCGTTTAATGCCACACTGAAAGTTTCCCGATAAGTACGGATCATTGGATCATTTGTATTTTCTGAACTCAATAATACCCGCAGCGACATGGATATCTGCTGAATACTGATACGGGTTTTGATGGGTGTATTCAGTAAGACGATCCCATCCACTGGATACAGAAGGGAAGCATTTAATGCCAGTAATCCACCCAGGGAATGTCCAATCAGGATTATTTTTGAGTAATTATTTTTCAGATTTTGGATTTCTTGATTGACATGAGATTGCCAGGTATTTGCACTGGTTCTGGCAAAATTATACCCATTACTCCCATGTCCTGGCAACAACAAAGCTTTGAAATAAATATTCTCATCTTTAAGAGTCTCTGCAATTCTTCGAAACTCTAAGGGAGATCCCATGATGCCATGGATATACAGGGTGACCATTTCGGATGTTGATGTTTCAATTGAAAATGACTCGTGGTTGTTTTGCATTAATCCTAATTCTAATGTGAATTGATAATAATTGTGTCACCTCTGGCACTATAATAATTTATTAATGATATTCATGTAAAATCGAAGGATAGACAGAACCAACCCAAATAATCCGATCAAAAACCATGATAAAAAATTTACAGAATATACAGCCATCATCGTTCAATAAAGTATTACATGCCAAACATGTTGCTATCCCTTCCGAGCACGGTGCCTGGATATTTCTATTCAGCCCCTTATTGATCGGCATGGTAATTGGAGGAGTGTCGAAAGGAACTTTTCCCCTGGTGTTGGCAATGCTGTCTGCCTTTCTTGTCCGACAACCGACCACGATGTTAGTTAAAATTATTTCTGGCAGACGAACCAAAAATGATCTTTACGTGTCTTTGATCTGGTTTCTGATGTATAGCCTTGTTCTGCTTATCAGTTTGTTCGTATTAATCCTGCAAAAATCAATCTTTATTCTCTTCCTGGCTTTGCCTGCCATTCCGGTCTTTATATGGCATCTCTGGCTGGTCAGTAAACGGGCTGAGAGGCGTCAAATATGGATTGAGATCGCTGCCAGTGGTGTTCTGGCATTAGCAGCCCCCGCTGCCTATTGGGTTGGGCTCCAATGCTATGATTCGATCGGTTGGCTGTTATGGGGTTTATCATGGCTACAGGTGGCTGGGACCATCCTGTATGCCTATTTACGCTTGAATCAAAGACATCTCAAAGAGCGTCCACCTCAAAAAGAGTTGTTAATGATGTCCAGCGAAACTTTTCTGTTTAACGCAGGCTTGTTTGCTGGTGTTCTAATTTTGATGTTAATGGGTTGGGTACCAGTCTATTTACCAATTGCTTTTCTCATTCAACCTTTGGAAGTTATATGGGGCACCTATCACCCTGCCATTTCGGTGACACCGAAGAAGATTGGCATTCGTCAATTGATCATCAGCAGCCTTTTTACAATCGTGTTTATCATCACATGGTTACTGGGTTAAAAATATTCGTCGTGCATTGATCCCATACCACAAAATTATTTTGAGTTTAGTATTTTGGTTTGTTATTTTTTTAATTAGAAAATATATACTAAGAAAATAAACATTTATTAATTGCAAAATAGAAAATATGTACTACTATATAAAACACGAGACTGACTATCCAGTTGATTAAGTGAGTTGAAAAAAAAGACTCCCCTACCCTATTCTTGCAAAAGTGTAACCACGGTTACGAATTTTGCCACCATTCCGGAGGAAACTCCAATTTCCAATCATAACGTGGGCTTTTGGACGGTTTCTTATATTTGGAAATATCGATCTGTCCAGAAGCGTATGCTTCCATAAAGCGGTGTAAAGCAAGCGTCACCAATTGACTGGCAGGCAAAGACAATGATTCAGCCAGTTCAAAAACCGCCTGTTTGAGTTGTGGGGGAAGATCGTATGTTACGCGTTGATCTCTGCGGGCACGAATTTTGGCTCTTTCTCTGGCTTTCTTTTCACGCTCGCGGCGGGGCAAACGAGCTTCCGCTTGTTTGTTCTCCATACCTGCCAACAAATCAGCAACCGCCGGGTCCAGAATCGGTCTGCGTTGTAATTTCTGATTAGCCATCGATCACCTCCAGTAAACGATCGACAATCTGTATATAACCACCTACCTGATTTTTCCCATCCCGATAACCGGTCATGGCTGGACTGTTGGGAGAATATTCCCATAGCGTTTTACCATAAGCAGCAGATTCGCGTACGCGGGTATCCTGCGGTATCGGGGGTAATACCTTATTGCCGAATGCATGAACGATATCCTGAAATTGGGTGACGGTTTCGCGGGTGGTCCGGTCAAAAAATGTGGGTAATATCGAATACCCGGCAAATTGATGTCCTCGTTGAGAGATTTCACCCATGGTTAGTAAAATTTCTTTGACGCCGTCAACTGCCATGGCATCTGGCCGGGTTGGGATCAGTACCCAATCACTGGCAATCAACCCATTGATGTGCAACACATCCAGAGAAGGCGCCATATCCAATAAAATTACATCATATTTTGAATTTTTCAAACGTTCCAGGAGCAGGGTCTCGCGAAAATCCATCAAAGTAATATGACGTTTAACGCTTTCTGTGCGTTTATCACTGGTTAAAATGTCCAGCCCAGGTCTTACATTTTGAACGACTTTATCAATTGGCTCATCCATTACCAACCAGCGATATAAACCGGGTGTCTTTTCCACACCAAAGGAAAAAGCAATATGACCTTGCGGATCAAGATCGATCAACAATGTCATTTTTTGATGCTGAGAAAAACCGCTGGCAAGTGTTACCGCGGTTGTCGTTTTTCCAACACCACCTTTCTGATTGGCAAGAGCAATAATGAACATGTTTGTGATGAACTCCTTTGATTTTGAAGAAATCTGTAATGGTGTGTCACTAAGGGGTGACCCTGGTAATTGTACTCCTGAAATTGTCAATATGTCAAGAGGCGACCCTAAGGGTATACCCTGTATAATTTACAGCGTATACCCTTTGAACAAATAAGTCAGTTTACAGCTGTTTTAAAGGAAACAAGGAACATTTATTCAAATAACCTCTGATTGACTATTATTACCAGATTTTGTGTTTATGGATTTAGGTGATCATTCAGGTAATTATTCAAGTTAAAATTTATAGGTTGGAAAGCGTAAAATTCTGAGCATTAAAAATTTTGGATGAGATTAATTATTAATTTCCAAGTAATTTGTACTTGAAAGGTAGAAAATAAATAATCCTGCTAATCTTGTGATTCGTAACCGCGGTTACGAATCACAAGATTAGCAGGATAGTGGGTATTATGATCAAAAAAACTATCTTCTTTTCAATCTTGCCTGAATTAATGTTAATAATTCCGATAGGATTTCAGCTGCATTTTCTGCCTGGCCACTGACAAACAGATCATCGGCAAGAGAATCAAGTATTTCGGATTGTTCCAGGTGATCAATGCTGCGAAAAACTTTGGTAAATTTCCGCAGCGAGCGGTAAGCGTTTTTCTCAGGAGCAGAAGGCGTGCGCTGAGAACTCTCTTTTTTGCTTTCAGATGTGGCTTTATCATTGAGCGCCTGTTCAGCGATTTCATCCGAAGTCAGACTATTTTGAATGCTCTGATGAATCAATGCGTCCCAAATTTTCTGTGGTTGGCCCAGGATTTCCCTCAATACCCGCTCTGGCAAACGAAAACGATCCGCCATTTCGAGTAAATGACTGGGAAACTGCAGGATATTCAATAGTTGCACCATTCTGGGACGGGTTAATTGCATAATCGGGGTGATGCGGTCCCATAATCCGGCTGGCATACGCTGAGCGCGCGCTAAACGAAAATAATCATAATCATCCTGCAATTTGGCATCTGGCATGATGCTTAACTCGGCCAGAATCAAGGCGGCTACTTCGCAAGCCTGTTCAACAGCAGATGGGGATTCCGCATGCCGGTTTTCCAGTACCTGGCGTTGCCGGGTTGGGTGTTCAACCACTTCCACTCGTAAAAGTGGTTCTTCCTTAATATGATTGGCACTGACCTGCAAGCAGGCAGCCCAGAAACGACGTTCACCGGTCTCAATGAAGAACACAAAA
>JAHYJK010000222.1 GCA_019429225.1 Anaerolineaceae bacterium | reverse complement strand
GAGACCGGTATCAATGATACAGACTGTCCTTCCGGCGCCTGTTGGGGCTTTTTTGTCAATTCTTCCGTCCCGGTTGGCGTCCCAGATATCGCGAGCCTGCACCATGTCGACGCCATAAGGAACAACTTGTTCCGGCAGAACGGATTCGGCGGCAACAGCTACCGCTGCGGAGGGCATGTTACGCACCAACTCACGTACCGGATCTTCTTCGATGGAGATCACATTCGGATTGCGACGAATGCCATTCAAGGCACTTTCTGGCAAACTGACCACGAATGAATTCAGTTCATCAAATTGATAATGGACGGCTGCCCCGGCATTTTTCAGTGTATTTTGCACAGCAGCCTTTTGACCGACACGATATTCCACAAAGACCCGCGCTTCCGGTTCACTGTATGCTGGAGTAATGGAACCCATAACAAAAAGCAAAGCGATAATCAATATGAAACTTCGGGCTAATAAAGTTAACTTCATTTTAATCCTCTTTCTTTACAAATGGAAAATCACTCGTCTCTATTATCTTAAGACGCGAAAAACGATAAATCGATATGCTCGAATTATATATCCGTTTTAATTAAGTGAAAAGTAATTATTTCTCGTAAAGTCATAGTAAAATTAGCCGGGGATTACCTATATCTACAGCCAGAATTCCTACAATTGATTAAAATGTAAAGTGAGAGACCATGCAAAAACTTAGTGTTGTTATCCCGGTTTATAACGAAGAAAAATATATTTCCACGACCATTCAACGTGTGTTGGATGTGAAGATGGAGGGTATTTCCATTGAGATTGTCGTCGTGGATGATGGCTCTAAAGATCGCACGGTGGAGATTTTGCAGGGTCTTGCAGCTGAACATCCTGAAATCAAGGTTTATCAACAACCTGTTAATATGGGGAAGGGAGCTGCTTTACGCCGTGGTTTTCAGGAAGCCAGTGGTGACATTATCCTGATTCAGGATGCTGACCTGGAATATGATCCGGGTGATTACCCGACCTTATTAAAACCGATTCTGGATGACAAAGCGGATGTAGTCTATGGTTCGCGTTTTCTGGGTGGACCCCATCGCGTCTTGTATTTCTGGCATTTCGTTGGCAATCAATTCCTGACCCTGTTATCCAATATCACCACCAATTTAAACTTAACAGATATGGAAACAGGATATAAAGTCTTCCGAGCCGAAGTGATTAAAGGGATCCCTTTGAAATCAAACCGCTTTGGGTTTGAACCCGAAGTGACTGCCAAAATTGCCCGGCGTGGCTGGCGGATGTTTGAAACTCAGATCTCTTACTTTGGCAGATCTTATGCAGAAGGCAAGAAAATTGGCTGGAAAGATGGCTTTCAGGCTATCTATTGTATTATCCGCTATGGGATAGCCGACTAAAGCAACCTATCATGAATCAACAATCTTTGATTAATTTATTGCAAAAAGTCCAGAATGGACATGTTTCTGTTGAAGAGGCTTTACAATCACTCAGAAACTACCCCTATGAAAATATTGGGGATGCGGTACGTCTTGATCAACAGCGTGCGCTACGTTGCGGGTTCCCCGAGGTGATCTTTGGCGCAGGCAAAAGCGATGAGCAGTTGTTGGCAATTACAGAACGGATCATATCCCAGGAGAGTGATCTACTCATCACTCGCATTGATGAAGATTCAGCCCATAAAATTGTGGCAATCTTTCCGCAGGTGAAATATCATCCCATTTCGCGAATGCTTAGTTGGCAGACAAATCCTGAGCCAGGAATAGGATGTGTAATGGTGTTAACCGGTGGCACCGCAGATATTCCTGTAGCAGAGGAAGCTGCCCTTACGGCAGAAATGATGGGTGCCAGCGTAACCCGACTCTTCGATGTGGGGGTGGCAGGGCTGCATCGCCTGTTGGACAAAATTGACCTGTTGCATGCTGCCAAAGCCCTGGTGGTGGTAGCAGGCATGGAAGGGGCGTTGCCAAGTGTGGTAGCCGGGTTGGTAAGCGCACCTGTGATCGCTGTGCCAACCAGTGTGGGTTATGGAGCCAGTTTCAATGGCCTGGCTGCGTTACTGTCCATGCTCAATTCTTGCGCCAACGGTGTCTCAGTGGTCAATATTGACAACGGCTTTGGGGCAGGCTATCAGGCAGCCCTGATCAACCGGCAATCAAACAATTGCGGATCAGCATGACTGATCCTGATTCAGCTACGCTTATTAAATGGAAGCGTCTGATTGAATGGCTGCAGACGTATGATCAGATAGGTGTTGCTTTATCCGGGGGAGTGGATAGTGCCCTGGTTTGCGCTGCGGCTGTTCAGGCTTTGGGTAAAAATCAGGTCACTGCTTATACGATTAAATCCCCGATGGAAATCCCTCAGGAGGTTGAGGATGCCAGACTCATTGCAGAAGCCTTGGATGTAAAGTTGTTCCGAATCCCGTTGGATGAAATGGAAATCGAGGATATTCGTTCCAATCCATCGCAACGTTGTTATTTTTGTAAAAGGGAACGCTTGAAGATCATCATGGAACAGGCACATTTGTCTGGAATCACACAACTGGTGGATGGTTCCAATGCGGATGATCTAAGTGATTACCGGCCAGGCAGGCAGGCGTTGCAGGAATTGGGTGTCTTGAGTCCTTTGGCAGAGGTGGAAATCACGAAAGCAGAGGTACGCCAACTGGCAAAATGGCAGGGACTTTCAGTCTGGGATAAACCATCCACACCATGCCTGGCGAGTCGTTTCCCTTATGGGATTGAAATTAACCATCAGCGCTTACGACAGGTTGCCTGCGCAGAAGAGATCCTGAAGAGTCTTGGATTCACTGAATTACGCGTTCGATATCACGAAAGTGTGGCCAGAATTGAAGTGCCCATCAATGAATTGGAACACATCATAGCTCACGGAGAAAAAATTGTTAGAGCGATTAAAAACTGTGGCTTTTTATATGTCACTCTGGATTTGCAGGGGTTTCGCAGTGGTAGTATGAATGAGGGTTTGATATGACGAAGGTTCTATATGTTGACGCCTTTTCCGGGATCAGCGGCGATATGCTTCTGGGAGCATTTCTGGATGCTGGCTTGCCCATCGATGTGTTAAAAACAGCTTTTGAATCACTCGATTTACCAGAATCGTTTCAGCTTTCTTTTCAACCAGTGGTGAAATGTGCCATTCAAGCTGGGTATTTAAAGATAGAGATTGACCATTCAGAAAATGAGTATTCGCAGCACCATCATCGTCACATGTCTGATATTCGCCAGCTATTGTCACACAGCAAATTAATTCCCAGGGTGAAAGAATACAGTCTGAAAATCTTTGAATTGTTGGCCATTGCTGAAGGGACTGTCCACGGTGTTGATTCGGAAGAGGTGCATTTCCATGAGGTGGGAGCGACCGACTCGATTCTCGATATAGTAGGTATTTGCACTGCTTTAGATTATTTTCAGATCGATGAAGTATATGCGTCCTCATTACCCTGGAGTGAAGGGACAGTCAACACACAGCATGGACCAATGCCCATACCTGCCCCAGCGACCATGGCTGTTTTACAGGCGTGTAACGCCCAAATGCGGCCTTTCTCTGCTTCGCTGGAGTTGATCACCCCAACAGGTGCCGCTTTCCTGGCAGCCTTCGCAAAATTTGAGAAACCTGCCATGATATTGGAACGGCAGGGGAGTGGTGCTGGTTCAAAGGATACCCCATGGCCGAACATTCTGCGCGTGATGATGGGCGAAAGTCTGTCTGAGAACAACAAGGAACATATTGTTATTGAAACCAACATCGACGATATGAATCCTGAGTGGTACGGGCATTTAATGGAACGTTGCTTCGCAGCTGGAGCATTGGATGTTGCTTACGAACCAATCTTTATGAAGAAGAATCGCCCTGCAACAAAGATTACAGTCATCGCCAACCGCTTACAGGAGGCGCAACTGGCAAATTTATTATTACAGGAATCAACGACATTTGGCGTGCGGGTCTACCCGATCCGACGCTATGAAGCACAGCGGGATTTTCTGAATATTCATACGGAGTGGGGGACTGTCAGGGTCAAACGGAAATGGCAGGATGGAAAAGTGATTCAAATTGCCCCGGAATATGAAGATTGCCACAGAATTGCCCTTGAACATCAGATACCGCTGGGTGAAGTCATACAAAAAGTGATTCTTGCAACAGGGAACGAAGAGGAAAAAAATGAAGAATTTTAATTTTAAAAGTCCAACACAAATCGTCTTTGGAAAAGGTACGATTTCCAAATTAGTTGAATTGATATCGCAGGATGAAAAAATCCTGTTGACCTATGGAGGAGGATCGATCTTCAAGAATGGTGTTTATGAACAGGTAAAAGCAGCATTGGGAGCTCGGAAAGTGGTCGAGTTTGGTGGGATAGAAGTCAATCCAACCTTTGAAACCCTGATGAAAGCTGTTGAAGTTGGCAGACATGAAAAGGTCACATTTTTACTGGCAGTTGGAGGGGGATCTGTGCTGGATGGCACCAAATTTATTGCAGCAGCGATTCCATTTGAAGGAGATGATCCCTGGGATTTATTATCCAAAAATGCAAAAGTGGTCAGAGCAATCCCGCTGGCAAGTGTGATGACCTTGCCTGCTACCGGTTCGGAAATGAATTCAGGGGCAGTCATCTCACGCAAGTCTACGCAGGAGAAGTTGAGTTTTGGCGATTGGAAAATTGCACCGCAGTTCTCCATCCTGGATCCGGAAACAACCTACAGCCTGCCAAAGATCCAGATTCGCAATGGTATCGTGGATAGTTACATTCATGTGATGGAACAGTACCTGACCTATCCGGTTGCATCCCCATTACAGGATCGACAGGCAGAAGCCATCTTGAAGACGCTTCTAGAAGAAGCGGATGCCATTCTGGCTGAACCGGCTGATTATGATGCACGCGCAACTTATATGTGGTCTGCAACCCAGGCGTTGAATGGCAATCTCAGTTGTGGTGTGGTCGCTGATTGGGCTACTCATGGTATCGGACATGAAATCACTGCCTTTTATGGTCTGGCGCATGCGGAAACATTGGCGATTGTATACCCGGCATTGATCCGTTACAAAAAAGAACAAAAACGAGAGAAGATCCTGCAATATGCGCAACGTATCTTCGGGTTGTGTGAACTCCCCGGACATAACCTGGTGGAGGAAGCCATCCGCGCCACGGAGGTGTTTTTCCATCGCATCGGGATGCCAACCAGATTAAGTGATTATGGCATTGATGCGCAGGAAGCAGCGCAAAGAATTCGTGATCGCTTTATGGCTCGGAACACCAAATTGGGTGAACACCGTGATATATTCCCGGATGATGTATTTAAAATTTTGTTGGCGGCGGCGTAAACATTGATTGATTGAGAAATAAAGAGCTCTTGTATGAGCTCTTTCCTTTTAAAATTGGTACAATAATTGCAAAGTAAGAACCTTACAGAATTGTTAACTCAAAAATTTATGATTCACTCGGGTTGTAAAGAGCAAACATGCCATTTAGACTGAAAAAAATCTATAATCTAAGTAGAGAATTTGTGGATACAGTTGTATGCAGAATAATATTTCAGTCCCTATACTTCAAAGGAACAGGATGAGCGCAATATCAAACAGCGATATGTATATCTCTGGCAAAGTGCTCTTATCCTACCTGAATGAGCTGGTGGCTTTGGTGGGGGAGAAGAGCGTGATCATGGTGTTAAAACGCTCCGGATGGATGGATCATGTTCGCAAAATTGTGAATACCCGCCACGAAAAAACAGCTCCTTATGAAGCTCTGGTTAATATCAATCAACAGATCGAGGAGATATTTGGTAATACAGCATTAAAAACCCTGGTGTATTCATCGGCAAAACGCAGCTTTGCCAGCAGCTTTGGGGGAACAGAAGTGGTGCGTGAGACCTTGCACTGGCTGCACAAGAATACAGAAAGCACGTTGCGATTACGAGTCAGTCTGGAAACAATCAGTCACTTAATTCAAGCTACCAGTGATCAAAAAATTAAAATAGAGGAAAGT
>JAHYJK010000221.1 GCA_019429225.1 Anaerolineaceae bacterium | reverse complement strand
TTGTCACCTTTACCAGTGCATCCACAGTGCACGGCTTTTTTGATCTTCTCGGTGATCGAGCTAAAACTTATTTAATGCAAACCATAATCGCCTGCATTGGACCCATTACAGCAAACGCGCTGGAAGCATATGGGATCACTGCCCAGATTGTTGCGGAAACTTATACAACCAAAGGGCTGATTGAAGCCATTATGTCGTTCTCTGGCGATCACAGTCGAAAGGTGCTTTGATGAAAATGAATAGCCAACACGAACCAAATCCAACCATTTCCTTCAAGTCACGTCCCCGGAGGCTTCGCACCTCTCCTGGAATCAGGAGCATGATGCGTGAAACAAGACTGGAATCCAGTGATTTTATTTATCCTTTATTTGTGATGCATGGAAAAGGGATAAAACAGGAAATCAGTTCGATGCCAGGCGTTTTCCAGTGGTCACCTGACCTGCTGGCAGATGAAGCTAAAAGTATCGCTGAATTGGGTATTCCAGCGGTGATCCTGTTTGGCATACCTGAATCGAAAGACCCTGTTGGGTTAGAAAATTTTTCAGAAAATGGAATCATCCAACAAAGTATCCGAGTCATCAAACAATCTGTGCCAGATATGGTCGTGATCACGGATGTGTGTTTATGCGAATACACGGATCATGGCCATTGCGGTATATTGAATCTGGGTGAAAATAAGAACCCAAATTTACCGGAAGGGTACGTCCTGAATGATGAAACCCTCGAAATACTGGCAAAAGTAGCTGTTTCCCACGCTCAGGCTGGAGCAGATATGGTTGCCCCATCCGGGATGATGGATGGTATGGTAGCTGCTATTCGCAATGGATTGGATGCACACCACTTCGAACACATTCCGATCCTGTCCTATTCAGTGAAATATGCCTCTTCCTTCTATAGTCCCTTCCGTGAAGCGGCTCAGGGAACACCCAAGTTTGGTGACCGGCAGAGCCATCAAATGGACCCTGCAAACATACGTGAAGCCTTGCGTGAAGCAGCTCTGGATGTACAGGAAGGCGCTGATGCTCTCATGGTAAAACCTGCTCTGCCATACCTGGACGTGATCCATCTATTAAGACAAACGTACCCGGAACTTACACTGGCTGCATATAACGTCAGTGGCGAATATGCCATGATCAAAGCGGCTGCTGCCAATGGCTGGCTGGATGAACGCCGCACAATTTTGGAAATCTTACTCAGTATGAAACGTGCGGGAGCTGACTTAATCATTACTTATCATGCCAAAGAGGCTGCTCAATGGCTTAAGGAGAATCAATAAAATGAAAGTCCAAGAACCCTCATTCACATTTTTGCGTGCCTGTAAAAGATTACCGGTAGATTACACGCCTATCTGGTTTATGCGCCAGGCTGGTCGTTATATGGCAGAATATCGCAAAATTCGAGAAAAATACACTTTATTGGAAATTTGTGCAATTCCTGAATTAGCAACCCAGGTAACATTGCAACCCATAAATTCATTCGGATTTGATGCTGCCATTTTGTTTGCAGATATTCTTCTGCCGTTAGTTCCCATGGGCATCAACCTGGAATTTGCTGCAGGAGAAGGACCTGTCATTCACAACCCGGTGCGTACTGCAACGGATGTAGATCAACTTCGAAGAATAAATTCCCATGATGATCTGGCACACGTATTGAAAGCAGTCCAACTTATTTCATCAGAGTTGGCTGGAAAAACACCCTTAATTGGTTTTGCTGGTGCGCCGTTTACATTAGCCAGTTATCTGATTGAGGGTGGACCATCCAAAAATTTCCTGAAAACAAAAGGGCTGATGGTTGAACAACCGCAGGTTTGGGAGAAATTGATGAACCTCCTGGCAGATGTGGTTGCAGACTTCTTATTGGCACAAATTGGAGCTGGTGCACAGGCAATTCAACTCTTCGATAGCTGGGCTGGGTCCGCTTTAAGCCCGGATGATTACAAACAATATGCGCTGCCTTACTCTCAGAAGATTTTTAATAATATTTGCCAAGCAGGTGTGCCCACCATCCATTTTTCTGTAGGCGCTGGCACATATCTACCTTTAATAAAAGAAGCAGGTGGTGATGTCATCGGCCTGGATTGGCGTACACCTATTGACTGGGGTAGAAATATTTTAGGAACAGAGGTCGCTGTTCAGGGTAATCTGGATCCGGCTGCTCTTTTTGCACCAAAAAATATATTGAAGCGAAAAATCCAAAAAATCCTGGATCTGGCAGATAACCGACCCGGTCACATATTCAATCTCGGTCATGGAATTTTACCAACGACTCCAGTGGACAACGTAAAAGCAACTGTGGAAATGGTACATGAATTAAGTCAAAGGAAGATATAACCCATGCAATCAAGAAATATCACCCGTTCAGAAGAATTATTTCAAGAAGCGCAATCTCTGCTTCCCGGTGGTGTAAATTCACCCGTGCGAGCCTTTCGCTCTGTAGGTAGCCAACCCTTATTTATTACTCGTGGTGAAGGAGCATATGTCTTTGACGTGGATGGCAATCGTTACCTGGATTATGTCCTGTCCTGGGGACCACTTATTCTGGGACATGCCAATGATGCTATATCCCGCGTTATCTGTGAAACCGCCCAAAAAGGCACCAGCTTTGGGGCACCCAGTCCCCTGGAATTGGAACTTGCCCGGCGTGTGATGGGGTTTTATCCGAGTATGGAAAGAATTCGTTTTGTCAATTCCGGAACCGAAGCAACCATGTCCGCGATACGGTTGGCGCGTGCTTATACAAATCGGGACTTTATCATCAAATTTGAAGGCTGCTATCACGGGCATGCCGATATTTTCCTGGTACAGGCAGGTTCAGGGGTCGCAACCCTGGGATTACCCGATTCGCCCGGTGTACCAGCCGCAACAGCCAATCTTACCCTGATTGCTCCTTATAATGATCTGGAAGCTGTCAAGAAGATTTTCCAAAAATATCCCCAACAAATAGCTGCCATCATCGTTGAACCAGTGGCTGGCAACATGGGTGTTGTTCCACCAGTCGAAGGTTTTCTGGAAGGGTTAAGAAAACTTACGGAGGAAAATAGCGCTTTATTGATCTTTGATGAAGTCATGACGGGGTTCCGTGTTCATTGTGGCGGTGCTCAAACGCTTTATAACATCAAACCCGATCTTACCACCCTGGGCAAAGTAATCGGTGGCGGTGTGCCCGTAGGAGCTTTCGGTGGCAGACAGGAAATTATGGATTTAATCGCTCCGGCTGGTCCGGTTTACCAGGCTGGCACTTTCTCTGGAAACCCGCTGGCGATGGCTGCTGGTATTGAAACTTTACGGATTTTAGAGAATCCGGTTTTCTGGGAAAAACTGGAGGCACGTTCTAAACAACTCAAAGAAGGTGTCCTTTCCATTCTCCGAAAGAAAGCTTTGCATTATCAATTACAAAGTGTCGGCTCCATGTTTACCTTATTCTTTGCCGAAAATCCCGTAACAAATTGGGCAACTGCCAGCCTGGCAAACCGGGAGAAATATGCTCAATTTTTCCGGAACATGCTGGATTATGGGGTTTATCTGGCTCCTTCTCAATTTGAGGCAGGCTTTTTGTCCAGCATGCATGGCGAACATGAAATTCTGCTCACATTGGAAGCAATTGAACAGTCGCTGGTTTAGTCAATTTCATAACTTCTCAATAAACTCTATTGGATATTCTCAATCACTGATTTTGGTGGTTCGTTTGGAGTTAATTCAAACCATCCAGATAAACACCAGGGTGTTAAAATCAATATGGAAACTTTGATTAGTTCATCGACATTAATTAATTAATTTCCGGGACAGTTATAAAGTTAAGATAATTATCTTTATTGATAACTTTTAAATCAACTCCATACTCATTAGAAAACGCGTTCCCGCTCCTGGTCTTGATTGCCTTCAATTTAAATTCAAATGCTGTGAGGTCATTACCACCTGATTCTTCAATGTAATCAACCTCTGCGCCGCTATAAGCTCGCCAGAATCGACTCTGAATGTTGTTTCCAAGATTGGCATGTAATTTCCATCGTTCAACAATAAGGAAGTTTTTCCAAATAGCTCCCTGGTCTGTTCTTACATCCAACTCATTAAAATCTCCAACCAAAGCGTTTCGGATTCCCAGGTCGATAAAGTAGATTTTGCTTTGTTTACCAATTTCTCTTCTTGGATTTCGGGAGAATGGATGCAACCTTTTTACAACAAAAGCCTTTTCCAAGATTTCTATATAACTCAGAATCGTTTTGCGGTCGATCTTCAATCTCCTTGCAAGTTCGTTTTCATTAACTTCACTACCAATTTGGTAAGCCAAAGCTCTGGCAAGATCGACAATCGCCTGTGAGTAACGAATACGATGAAAGGCCAAAATGTCTTTGAATAAATAACTTTCCACAATTTTAGCTAATAATATTTGTTTGGTGGCAGGATTTGGTTCCAGATAAATTTCAGGATAAAAACCATGCCGTAGTACATCAGGTAACAACACATTCGCGGTTGGATAAACCAATGCTTTATCCTTCCCGGAGCTAGTGTGCTCAAGTATTTCTGATAATGCCAATGGATGCAGAATAAAGTCCAGATACCGACCTGTCAACGCATCATTTAACTGGTTTCTCAGTTCATAGCTGGATGAACCAGTTACCAAGATCATCAGTTGCGGATAAAGATCAACCAAAATCTTCAAAGTCAATCCGGGAGAATTCAACCGCTGAATTTCATCGATGAAAATGGCATCCACCCCAACAACTAATCTATCCAGCATGGTGCGCGAAGTTGTGTTGATCGCCTGACGCTCTTCCTCTAAATCACAATTCAGGAAACGAACTGTTTTGCCTTCTTCTTCAAGTCTTTTTTGAAGTTTCAGCAACAAGGTTGTTTTGCCTACTTGCCTGGCACCCAACAATATGATGGCTTTGTGTAAAGTCGTAAGCCTCTGATAAATGATTGTTTCAATCTTTCGCGGAATCATATTTTGATTATAGCACGAATTTTGGGAATTAATTCCCATTTATAGAGTGAATTTTGGGAATTCATTCCCATTTTTCAATCAAATTTTGGGAATTTGTTAATTTTTTGATCCTTTACTAAAAGATAATTGCTTTTTTATCACTTCTCCATATAATCATCTCAAAGGAGGCATATGTATTTTATTCACCATCATACCTGAAGTTATCTAAATGGTGCCTTGGTGCACCGATGTGCAGTTTGTACATACAGGTCTGATGGGATAAACACCATCTAACAACCCGTTCCTTCTGGAGCGCCACCTGTATGTGCAAGTGGCGTTTTTTTATTTATGGATCATCATATATCAAAAACCAGGAGGATAAATGGAAATTTCAACCTTAGATACCGTTGTATTGGTTACCAGAAATGGCATGGGGGATGCAGATCATGCCTTACAGCACAATTTAATTGTTAAGTACTTTTCGTTACTTAACGAAAACAACATTCTGCCATCTGTGATTTGCTTTTACACAGAGGGGGTTAAACTAGCAGTTGCTGGTTCACCCGTTTTGGAACAGCTCAAAGATTTAGAAAGGAAAGGTGTGCACCTGATCTTATGTGGCACCTGCTTGGGATACTACAACCTGACTGATCAGGTACAGGTCGGGATTGTGGGTGGCATGACCGATATCATTGAAGCCCAGTTCCGCGCCAGCAAGGTGATATCGATTTAAGCTATCGAATCCCATCTCAAGTGGGTATCTAAGATCGTTTTCCTTGACGATCTATCTGAAATGCGGTATATTTTGCGTGCTTATCCAGCACGCCCCGGTAGCTCAATTGGACAGAGTACCTGCTTGCGGAGCAGATGGTTGCAGATTCGAGTTCTGCCCGGGGCACACAGGTTGACCAATTTGGTCGACCTTTTTTGTTAAGTTGATGCCCATCCCAACCCCCACGCCACGGATTCAAATCCGCGTCTCGCATTCTCAAACCGAATGAATTCGGTTATTACCCCCACAACCTGTTTCAACAGGTTTGACACTGCCAGCCTGTGATTTCAATCACAGGTAG
>JAHYJK010000220.1 GCA_019429225.1 Anaerolineaceae bacterium | reverse complement strand
CGATCTAACATAAATTTCCGGTCGGCATTGAAATGCTCTCTCCGGAAGTTGGGGCTGACATCATGGCGCGCTATTACCAGCGCTACGGTAAGATCACCGGCGCGCTTTTTTCCATCCTCGGCTATGAATGGGATGGCACCGAGCTGGGGACTCGCCATATCGCACTGGATCACCTCCGTTTTGTGTGCTTTGTGCTTTCGTAATCACTGCTGCATCTAAATTCTGCTTAAGCCTGACATTCAATTCCCAACCCGCTAAAAGCCAGCCTTAAAGTCTGTCCTACCAAATCAAAATACCCATCGGTGTTCTTGTCTTCCAACCCATGTTTGCGATAGACCCAATCAGCGTGATGATAGTTCATGCGATCCAGGATCACGAAGTCCACCTTACCCACCAGCAAATCCGGCAGATCTTCGCAGCCGGGTAGTAAAGGTGCCAGCATGGCGAAAGTGCGAATCCCGACCCGATGCAGTTCATCCAGCGTGCGTAAACGCTCCTGAATGGGTGGTGCTGACGGCTCAAACAGATAGCGAATACTATCATCTGCCGTGGTGATACTCATCCCGACTTCGAAATGCTCGCCTCTTTGAAGAATTTCCATGTCGCGCAGCACCAACGGTGAGCGTGTCTGCACGGTGACTGGCCAATTATACTCAGCCAGAATCTGCAGACAGCCACGTGTGAGCTGATATTTGCGCTCCATTGGCTGGTACGGATCACACACCCCGCTGACCCAGACTCTGTCCGGTTTTTTCCTGATGATTTCATGCCGTAGCAACTCGATCGCGTTGATCTTCACATCCACAAATTGACCCCAGGGTTCAGGATGCCCTGTGAAGCGTTTCATGAAACGCGCATAGCAATAGGTGCAGTTATGCTGACAGCCCACATAGGGATTAATTACATACGGAAAGATTTTTGATTTCGAAAGGATCGTTTTTGCCTGTATTTCTTTGATGTACATGCGTTAATTATAAGCTTTGCGGTGATAGGAAGAAATCATTGATGAGGATCCTTTCCCAATCATAATCACGAGAACCAACCAGGAGCGTCTCTATAGAAGGTTTTCACATTGCATGGTCTTTACAACTCTGCTATACTTTAGATGGGATATTAACAAATTATCTGGTTCATCTTGATCGACCTGGGTTGTATTATCCAGGCCTGTAATTCTGGTCAAAGTCATGAAGAAGTGCGGACGTTTCCTGCGCCCCACTTGTATCAATCCCAGTTTTCTCGACTTTCAAATTTTGTTCCGACCGGTATTAGGTATCGATCTAACGTTTCGCAAACAAGAATAAATAGTCCTGGTACAACAGGTACCACTTGTGGCGATTGTCATCCCTCCCTTTATTAACCGTTTGGAACTTTTTGTTTTATAAAAAACAATTCAATTCCATCGGACATGCAATCACAATCTGAACAGTTTTAGCTAAAAATGTGAGTGCAACTTTCTGAATAGGAAAAAATATGAAATTTCATCAGGTAAATGATCCAACATCATTTGTCTGGCATAAAAAGTAACCTACCTTTCGTTTTGTATTACGGCAGGTCATTATGATCTGCATATCAATCAATATGTGTTCAAAAACATTTATAAAAATAGGAGAAAACAATGATAAGACAAAACAAACCGATCGAACCTGGAGGAAATCCATTCTTTAATCCGGATCAACTCGCCCGGTTATTACGGTCCTCGCGACTGCTATGGATTCTTGTAATCGGCGTGGTGATTCTATGGCTGATCTCTGGCGTTTACATGGTTGGTCCAGGTGAGCGTGGTATTGTACTCACATTTGGCAAGTACACCAGCCAAAGTGAGCCTGGATTACATTACCGTTTCCCGGCGCCGATCCAATCCAACTATGTGGTGGATGTTGCGCGAGTACGTACGGCTGAGATTGGTTATCGTTCTGAGGGCAATGACCAAAGAGTGATGCTGGAAGAGGCACAAATGCTAACCGGTGACGAGAATATGGTCGTCGTTCAACTCTTCATTCAATATCTGGTATCCGATCCGGTGCTATTTCTATTTCATGTACGCGATGCTGAGACCGTGCTAAAGTCCTCGGCAGAGATTGCTTTGCGATCCACGGTGGGACAAAACACGATTGACTTCACGATGACGGAGGGACGTGTAGAAGCACAGGCTCAGGTGAAAGCCCTATTGCAGAACCTGCTCGACCAGTATCAAACAGGTTTGTTGGTAACGGAAGCGCGACTATTGGCTGTAGACCCACCTGCTGAAGTGCGTGATGCGTTTCATGATGTGGTACGTGCTTTTGAGGACCGCGAACGGTTGGTAAAAGAATCTGAAGGCTACGCCGAGCAGGTGGTGCCGGAAGCGCGTGGTGAAGCAGCACAAATGGTACTGGAGGCTGAAGCGTATCGCGAACAGCGTTTGATCCGAGCGGAAGGTGATGCAGCCCGTTTTCTGGCTTTGTTGGCTGAATATCTAAAAGCTCCGGAGGTGATGCGTGAACGGTTATATCTCGAAAGCATCGAACGCGTCCTGGCAGACGCAACGCTCTTCGTGTTGGAATCCGGGCAAAGTGGCGTATTGCCGTTCTTACCCCTGACCGACATGAATACAACTGTCGCACCAGAGATTGAACCCAGCCAATCCACAGAGCCAACCGAACAATCCGAACCAACCCCGGCCCCATAAAGGACAGGTATTCTGCAAGTAAAGGAGAAAAAATATGAAAAAAACCATTATCATCGCAATATTACTGCTCTTCATCGTGGTAGCAGTTAATTCAGTTTATATTATTAACGAAGGACAGCAGGGTTTGGTGTTCCAGTTTGGTGAACCTATGCGCGAGGTGCGTGAACCAGGTTTATACTTTAAATTACCATTTGTTCAGAACTTAGTCCTTCTGGAAAAACGTGTTCTGGGTACAGAACCTCTCAGCGCGGAGTATTTGACCCTGGACAAGAAACGGCTGCTGGTGGATCACGTCTCTCGCTGGCAGATCACGGACCCCTTGTTGTTTTACCGTACCGTGCAAAGCGAAGCGGGAGCAAAAGCCCGATTGGATCAAGTCATTGCTGGTCGCTTGAGAGAAGAGATCGCCAAACATAATTTTATTGATGTCATTCGCGAAAGCCGCGAGTCAATTATGACCACTGTTACGGATGGAGCCCAGGATGCTGCTACATCATTTGGCATCACGCTGCTGGATGTGCGTATTTTGCGGGTTGACCTGCCCTCCGAAGTACAGGCGAGCGTCTTCGCTCGTATGGAAGCTGAACGTGAGCGAATAGCCAAACGCTATCGTGCAGAAGGGGAAGAACAGGCACGTGAAATTCGTGCAGAAGCTGAAAAATCACGCGAGATCA
Source organism: Anaerolineaceae bacterium (assembly GCA_019429225.1). Classification (GTDB taxonomy): domain Bacteria; phylum Chloroflexota; class Anaerolineae; order Anaerolineales; family Anaerolineaceae; genus UBA6170. Next base: position 2,659 of record JAHYJK010000220.1, on the reverse strand, counting down.
TCCTGGCAGAAGCATATTCCAAAAGCCAGGTACTGCGTGGCGAAGGCGATGCACAGGCTGCACTGGTTACTGCACAGGCATTTGGGCAAAATATTGAGTTCTATAGCCTGGTGCGGAGGCTGCAGGTATATGAGTTGATATTGGGTGATGGTTCCACCATCATATTGCCCCCCAGTTCCGATCTGCTGCGTTACCTGGAATCGCCTGTTTTTGTTCCAGAACCAACGAATTAACGATCACAAGATAGTCAATGGGATAGGGAGAATGGAAATTCTCCCTTTTCTATTACCCATACTCTTTATACAATTCCCTCGCCTGGCTGGCGGTCAGCATTACATCCTCATTGATGTGGAAATAGAAACCCTGCCAACCCAAAGCCGAGATAATCTTCTCCATCCCGGCACGGGTGACATACACCTGGCAAAGCTTACCGGCAGCCCGAATCTTCCTGAGCACGTCCAGCCATTCTTGCGGTTCGGGTTGCCCGGCACCCGGGATCCACTGGATGCCGCGCAGATTGGGGATCGAAAGAAGTTGATCGAGGTGGTTGAGTTGACCCACTCCGTCCAGGTGGTAGAAGGGGTAGTCCAGAAAGTCACAGCAGGCGGTCAGATCCGGCATCACAAAGCGCTTGAACATGCGTGGCGAGATCATATAGGAGAAATCGGATTGCAGCATGTAGAGCTTGCCAGGTGCCCATAAAGGACTCCAGCCACAGCTTCCGCGGGTTGCCCCGTGGGTGAGGGCATAGAGCTGATCGTAATAGTACATCCACAGGTGGGTGATTTCTGTCAATAACCCCTGAACCTCATCCGGGGAGTCGCTCAGATCCAGCAGCAATTTCTCGCTACTGCGCATCGAAGCCAGAATGTCCAAATTGCCACCCAGATCGGTCAGTCCCACCATCACTCTGCCATCCCAGCGCCGGGTTGCCAGAGCCGTCAGCTTTTGCACGCGTTGCCACCACAGATTCTAAGGGTCGAAACGTGGTTGGATTTGTTCCAGCTCCTCCACCCCCAAAGGATCAAACCAGACTGTGTCGGGGCGAATATGCAGTTCCGATTCCAAAAAAGCCGCCATCACCCCGGGACCGTAATTCGGCCAGAATTTGGGGTAGGCGCCGCCGAACCAGTGGATGCCCATCCCAAACTGCTCAATGCCATCCAAAATCTGGTCTGCACTGAGCTCGTCGCTCTCCACCGGAGTGATCTCATTGTAGGTGAACGGTGTTCCAGCAAGCGCATCATCGAGCGCTTCGATCCCAAAGAAGGGATGCTTGATTGTCCCCGCCCACCAATCGGCCCAATCTTGCTTAACCAACTGCATATCCTATTCAGAAAAATGTAAATTCATCGTCCTCTCCTCTAACACTCTGATGATTATATAAGATCTTGAATGGAAGAAAAGTGAAATTATCGCAGAAATCATCATGAAATGGAATATTTTTTGATCCTGCTTTTATTTCCAAAGGGGAATTTGTATAATAAATTTAGAGACTACACCCCAGCAGATTTTCATCGCAATCAATTAATAGGTTTCCATCGCAACTTTACACCGGAAACAATATTCTGACCTCTTTCTATCCATGTCTATTTTTAAGTCTCCTGAATCTTAGGAGGATGCCCTATGAACGAATCAATTTTAAGAATCATTGCATTTCTCGTGTTCGCCATCATTGGATACTTACTGGCAAAAAAGTTGCCTGAACCCAAACGGGGATTTACCTGGGTCATCTGTTTAGGAATCCTGGTGATAGCCGGAAACATCGGCGTGAATACCCGCTTGATTGATATTTCTGGATTCACCCTTTTTCTGAATAATTCCTTGCAGGGGTTTGTCTTTGGTGTCTTATCTGGCTGGTTAATGAAGCGTTACCTGCTGGAATAAAATCAACTCAATTCGTTTTTCACAGGAAAATTCAATGAAGATAATTGAAGAAAAATTAATCAACGGAATCTGGGCTTTGCCCTCATTTCCAGTCGTGTTGGTAACGGTTGGTCACAATATTATGACCGCTGCTGCTTTTCATTTCTATTCCTTCAAACCACCCAGTGTTATGGTGGGAATCATTTACGATAATTACACAAACCAGCTCATCAATGAGTACAACGAGTTTGGGATCAACATCCCCACCACCGATCAGATCGAAATTGTCCGCATCTGTGGTTCTGTATCGGGAAGGGAGGGAGTAGATAAGTATTCGCTGGCTGGGATCACACCTGTGAGTGGGGTAAAAATTAAAAGTTCTCTAATCAAAGATTGCCGACTGAACCTTGAGTGTGAAGTTGTTCATAAAGTGGATTATCCGGGATCTCACCAATGGTTCATCGGTGAAGTCAAAGCTGTTCACAAAGATGAGAACTACAGCCGGGAGCAGGCTTTGATGTTCTGGGGCAGAGAGTATCGTAAAGTTGGGGAGTTTCTGGAGAGAGCGTAGGGTAGCTGGTAGCGAGTAGCTGGTAGGTTCTTATGAGATTAAAGGTGCGCTGCAATTAACGAGTAACCAGAGCCCCCATTTATCTCACCCATTACTCGCAATCCAGAAATCAAAAAGTGAGTTGCAACTTGAATTGAAACCTCAAGTGCAATGCACCGGAGGTAACCTATTCGTGAATTCGTGTCCTATTCGTGGATGGCAATTCCTGAATTTCACAAGGAG